>JBGQDJ010000064.1:0-9879 GCA_041495805.1 Geobacteraceae bacterium | reverse complement strand
GTCGGCAGGGAACTGGGGGAAAGGATCGTCGTCAGATGGCATTCTTCGAAAAGTCCAAAACCGCAAAGGAAAAGGAGCAGCCGTACACCGACCTGGGGATAGGGTTCGACTTGGACGACAGGACCCGGATCGTCGACATCGGTCTCCCCGACCAGGACAGGAAGCGCCATACATTTGTCTTCGGCACGACCGGGGTGGGGAAGACCAGGCTTGCGGAATACATGATCGAGCAGGATATCCGCAAGGGGTATTCCATCGCCTTCTTCGATCCCAAGGGGGACCAGGAGATCTTCGCCAAGATCGTCCAGGTGGCGAAAGAGTGCGGCAGGCTCAACGAGTTGATGCTGGTCACCCCCATATTCCCGGAATACTCGGCCATCATCGATCCCATGGCCTACTATTTCATGGTGGACGAGCTGGTCGGCCACGTCGTCTCCGGCATCAAGGCAGGAAAGGAGCCCTACTTCCGGAACATCGCCAAGGGGATCACCATGAGCGTGATCCTCACCCTGCGTCTCCTGGCCGAGGCGCAGAAGACAAAGCCGCTCCTCAACTTCAACGAGTTGAGGCTGGGGGTGCGGCGCTCGTCCCTTGAGGAATACATGGAGGCCCTGACGATGATCGCCTCCCCGGAGGCCCTTGAGGTAGCAGGCATGATCCAGGACGTCCTCGAATATCCCGAGGAGCACTACTCCAAGGTCTCCTCGTCACTTCGCACCGCACTCCTGGAGCTCTCTTCGGGCAATATCGGCAGGGTTATCGGCAAGGCGAAAGAGAACCGTTTCATTCGGGAACTGGAAAAGGGAAACAGGGTCATCTTCGTGGTCCATTCCGGCTCCCTCATCACCCGCGAGGCCGCCGCCACCCTGAGCAAGGTGATCATCTCCATGATCCAGTCGTTCATCGGCCGGACCATCCTCTCTAAAAAGCGGCGGGTCTCTCCGCCCCTTTCCATCTATATGGACGAATCCCAGTCCCTCCTCTACCAGGGGATCGATGAGCTGTTCGCCAAGGGGGGGAGCGCCGACGTGATGGTGACCGCCTTCGCCCAGTCCGTGAACCAGCTCTACGCCGCGGTGGAAGAGGAGTTCGCCAAGAGCATCCTGGACAATACGAACACGAAGCTCTTCATGCGCTGCCCGGACGCCGAGACGAGCCGTTACGCGCTGGAACATTTCGGGGTGCACAAGGTCCTCGCGCCGATCATGCAGCCCACCGGCAACATCACCGCCCGGGAGGTGGAGGAGGATGTGCTCCAGGTATCGGACATCCTCGGACTCCAACAACAGGAATTCTACCTCCTCACTTACTCGGGACGCTACCGGGGAAGGATTCGGGATGTCCGTCCCCCCCATGTGAAGATCGGCTTCCCCGAGGCCCCTGCGGGGACCCTCACCCCGGAAGGTGCGCAAACCGGAGAGGAGGCGCCATGCTGAGTTATCCTGCTTGCGTTGTCATCTTCCTCTGCTGTGTACTCTTGCTCTTCTTCGCAATCAGAAGCTGGTGGATAGCCGAGCCCAGGACGGTCGTAGCTCCTGAAGAAGTGGAGGAGGTCTCCCTGAAGGATCTCTCCATCATCTGGACCCGTCCCATCAAAGAGGAGATCAGTTGCTTCGCCGATCTCTCCACGTACCGGCAGGGCGAGGCCCCCGTGAACAGCCCGGCGCCGGAAAGGTCCAGGCCCGTATACCGGCATAAGGAAATCGCGCGGTTCTATCGGGAAAAGGTGGATTGCAAACCGTTCTTCTTAAAGGATATAAGGGAGTGCGCGGAGGATATCCTCAAGCTCCTTGATGACGAAGGGGATTGCCCCTCGGTGGTCAGGAGAAACTCCAGGGAGCCGGAAAAGGGGCTGAAAACC
This sequence comes from Geobacteraceae bacterium, assembly GCA_041495805.1. Classification (GTDB taxonomy): domain Bacteria; phylum Desulfobacterota; class Desulfuromonadia; order Geobacterales; family Geobacteraceae; genus JBGQDJ01. The sequence goes on along the minus strand of JBGQDJ010000064.1, from coordinate 8,018 downwards.
AACATCTACGACATGCTGGCAAAGATCCCCCTCTATCGCCATTCCGTGAACGTGGCCAGGGAGATCGCGCGCGCCTGCAAACAGCAGGCAGTCGTGCCGAAGGCGGTGATCGCCGCGCTCGCCCATGACCTGGGGAAGATCCCCTCTTATCAGGAAAAAGCCTACTCGACGGGGGATCACCCCCATATTGCCCCCATGGTCCTGGGAACCCTGGAGAGCTTCAATAAGCTCCCCTTCGCCGAAGATATCCTCGAGGCTGTCCGCTTTCACCACAGGCCCAATCCGGAGCAGGACCTGGCGCAAAAGCTCAAGGATGCCGACCAGGCCTCGCGCAGTAAGGAGATAGCCGCCATGTTGAAAGCGGAGGGAAAGAGGGGCAGCGTCGAAACCGGGCAGGAAGATGAGGAACCTCCTATCGGGCAGTCTCCGGAAGTCCCGGAGAATCTGGCGCCGGTGGCCGGTCAAACTGGGACGCCGCCTCCACCGCCTCCGGAAGAGGAGCCAGGCAGTTCCCCGGAGGAGGAAATCGACGCTAATGAGGCGGTTTTCGGGAGTGGCGGGGAAGTGGATATGGACATCTTCGGCTCGGAGGAAAGGGGTGATGAGCGAATAGTAAACCGGAAGGTGGAGATCGGCTGGTTCGAACCGATCGGCGCTCTTGCGTATATCCAGCTCTTCATCAACCGGATGAAGGGGGGGCGGTTCGGCGCCTTTTCCATGCCGGACGGCTACGTCTATGTCGAAGCCGACTTCTTCTGGAAGGTGGCCAAGAAGATGTCGAGGGGAGACCCTAGTCTCCTCGTGGCGGACTCGGACATACAGACACGGCGCAACATCATGTTCTCCATGGTGGACAGGCTCAAAAAGGAGGCGAACGCCATTGCCGGCGAATTCCTGGGAGAGGGTTACTTTATGGCCAGGTTCATCCTCAATCCCGAATCGGACAACCCCAGGGAGTTGTGCTTCATTCCCTTCCTGGCCCAGGCCTTCGGTGAGCCGGTGTCGATTCTCGAGGCGAGGAAGATCGCGAGGCTGAGGGAGATCGTAAAGGTCGTGCCGAAACACCAGTTACCAAAAGAAGGGGATGGCGCAGGATCAATCAACAGGCTCTACGGGAGCGAATAATGGAAAGGTGGATTAACCGGGTCAACCCACTGAGTTACGTCTCCTCGGAAGGATACGCGGCTTCCTGGCAGGCCCTTTTTTCAACGCTCCTGCAGGGGTTCTGGGGGCGTCTCCTGGCCCTCTCGCTTTTGATCCTCTCCTTCTAGTTCGGGGTGAGGCGGCGCAATTTCGCGGTGGCGGTGTCGTTCTTCATCCTGGCCCTCCTGGTCACCTACGGCGCGCCGCTCCTCAAGCTTCTTGGTCTTCTGTAGGAGAGCACGTGCCGACATCACAACCGGAAGAGGAAGGATGATATGAAGGGGGGCAAAACAAGTGGGTGACAGGACGAATGAAGATTTGCTGCCCGGACTCGACTTCGCGGAACCGGGCAAGGCGGAGGCATTACACGAGCACATGGGAAAATGCGGCCAGTGCCGAGACAACCCGTTCAACCTCTGTCAGGAAGGTCTGAATCTCCTGCGGTCCGTACTCAACTAAGTCGGATCAAGTCGGTTGGAGTAACGAATGTCGAACAAGAGCGGCAGCGGGACAAGCGACATCATCCCGATACAATCAGGCCAGTCGGAGACCCACCCCCGGGGGATCATCGACGCCATCTCGAATATCGAATACTACCACGCCCAGGAGAAGCGCGGGGCGATTCTTTCCGCGGGCTTCTTCACCATGAAGCAAAAGATCGAGTATTTCGAGGTCGGTTTTCGCGGGTCGTTCATTTCCGGCCTCATCACCGCGATGATCACTCCGGTAGCCATAGGTGTGACTGAGCACCTTATCCCGGTGTTCGGCTCGACGTCTCCTTCCACCTTCGACAAGGTGTTCGTTTTCATGCTCGCCTTCGGCTTCTGGCTGGGTTACTCCTGTTTCATAGCCAGGGCGGCTTCCCTCTATATCGGACCATATACCAGGAGCATGATCAGGAGTTTCGTCGGCGGGGTGATTACCGGCGCCATCGGCAAGATGATGATCGCCTTTATCGCCTTTCATTTCCTCTTCATGGTGGTATTCACCAGGAATCATATTGTCGGGCTTCTTTTGAAATTATCGAAGCATATCAAAACGGAGACGTTCATCGCCATCTATCGATGGTTAATGGAGTTCAGGCCGGTGCTGCTCTTGTCCGCCTACCTGATCGTCCTTACAACGCTTATTTTCGTCACAATACCGCTGGTTGCCATGATGTTCGCATCCCGAAGGAACAGGAGACTGGAGAGAGTCAAGGCGATCGCGGAAAACCTGTGAAAAGGAGGAGGGTATGGCGCAAGAAGAGAATGAAGGGAAAAGGAAGAAATTGTCGCCGGAGGAATGGGAGAAGAAACAGCAGGATCGGCAGAATCGTAAACTGGAAATGGCCCAGCGGGACGATATGGATTTCGTTTCCCGAAAGGCGGAAGATACGTCCGACTTCATCAAGCTGATTGGAACAACGGATTTCCTCGTGAATACCCTGCGCAAAAGCATGGGGCGCAAGAGAAGGATAGACGGGATCAAGGCCGTTCAGTACATAGCCCGGATCGAGGCGATCAAGGACGAACTGAACCTATGGAACGCCGAGGTAAGCAGGGAGCTGAAAAGGGATTACAGGCCGCCGTTCGGTTATGATGACCCTCTGAAAGATGAGAAAAAAGCGGCGGATGTGTGAGACCGAAGTGGAGCGGAAACGAGGAGTGTGAGGCCGCCAGAAAAAGCGGTGGGAGCAAGCGCCGACCCTACTTTTCCTGAAACAATCCGCACGTCGCTCGGCAAGTCGAAGGTTTGGTTGTAAATGTGGATCAAAAGGCACCTCGAAAGCGACGATTCATGAAATGTGAGTCATTCTCGCCGTCCTCTCTCGACTCCAACCCACACGCCGTCAGAGATCTCACTGGGATAGGCCTCGGTGATCTGCGACAGAGTGCGGATTGAGAGGGAAAAATGGAGGGGGGAACCAAAATATTTTGGTTCCCCCCTTTATTTGATCTGGAGGGTATCTAGGGGTGATATTGGTGCCACTATTTTACGACACTAAAGCTCTTGGGTGTCGTGCCGGAATCCACCGTATCAAAATCAAACCATTGACCTCCCACTTTCCCTCTGTTTACCGCTTTGTAAGTACCAGTCGGTCTGGATGCATAAATATAGTTTGTCGCTGAAAAACTTTTGGATCCGAAAGCCGGAATTGTAGGGAGGATAAGTATGTTTGCTGGTAATCCACATAAAACGTGAAGAGTTACTTTTAACTGTGAACGTGATATCAGCGATTGCCTTACCAGCTGGAGCCTCAGGGTTTGAAGCCTCGGTAAAAACATCATTTCTAGTTGCAAGAGATGCCTTTGCAATTAAGTCACGATTGCTCGCACATCCAGTGAGTAATGCAAGAACAATCATCAAGACGAATAATATCTTTGAGCTCATGTTATCTCCCTTCGTTTTTCTGTTTTGAGCTTAACTTAGATGATTTGGTCTCTTCACTTCGTTGTTTGTATTCCATCCATCCTTAAGGTGCGAAGCCCATTGGCCACGACAATGAGACTCGCCCCCATGTCGGCAAATACCGCCATCCACATGGTGGCATGTCCCATAAGAGTGAGCCCGAGAAAAACTGCCTTTATACTCAGCGCCAAGGCTATATTCTGTTTGAGTATTGCCGATGTGCTACGGGAGAGTTGTACGAAAAGAGCCACCTTGCGCAGATCGTCATCCATTAGTGCAACATCTGCAGTTTCGATGGCGGTATCAGTGCCGGCCGCACCCATGGCAAACCCAATGTCGGCGCGCGCCAGGGCCGGAGCATCATTGATGCCGTCCCCCACCATACCGACGGTGCCGCCATTACTTTGAAACGTCTCGATAATTTTCAGCTTGTCTTCCGGCAACAGACCGGCCCTGACCTCATCAATACCTACTTCCCTGGCAATAGCTTCGGCAGTGTACTGATTATCGCCTGAAAGCATTATGGTGCGTATGTTGAGCCGGTGCAAGTCGGCGATGGCTGCACGACTGGACTCTTTGATCGTATCGGCAACGCCAAACAGCGCCAGTGGTCGAAATTCGTCCGCCAGCAAAACAATACTTTTTCCTTGGCGTTCCAGAGTAGTAATCCAGGTAGATAAACCAGGCTCCTTGAAGCCGTTTTCCGTCATCAGTTTGGGATTCCCGAGGAAATATACGCGGCCTCCAATTCGACCGGTGACACCACGGCCTGTCAGTGCGGAAAATTCCGTTACCTCTTTTGGTATTATTCCATCGGCTTTTGCGGCAACGGCAATGGCATGGGAAACCGGATGATCGGAACGGCTGGCCAGGCTTGCAGCAAGACAGCGCACTTCTTCCGGATTAATACCGCCCAGTGCCTCGAAGTCAGTCTGTGCCGGTTTGCCGTGCGTGATGGTGCCGGTCTTGTCCAGCGCCAGCCAGGCAAGCTTACGCCCTTCCTCCAGATAAACTCCGCCCTTGATCAGGATGCCGCGCCGTGCGGCGGCGGCAAGTCCGCTGACGATGGTGACCGGAGTTGAAATAACCAGTGCACAGGGACAGGCAATCACCAGCAGCACCAGCGATTTATATACCCACTCCAGCCAGGGGCCGCCGAAGGCCAATGGAGGAATGACCGCCATAGCGAGCGCCACGGCGAATACCACAGGGGTATACACGCGGGCAAACTGGTCAACGAAACGCTGGGTCGGTGCGCGGCCCCCCTGTGCGGCCTCGACCGCATGGATGATGCGGGTAAGCGTTGAATTGGTGGCAACGGCCGTCACCCGGAACTGGAACGATCCTGCCTGATTGATCGTACCGGCAAAGACCGGCTCGTCGGGACTTTTTTCCACCGGCAGGCTTTCACCGGTGATCGGGGCCTGATCAACCGTCGAATTACCTTCGACCACCACCCCGTCCAGGGCGATTCGCTCCCCCGGCCGGACGCGTACGATGCTTCCCATCGCAACATTCCCGGCTGGGACCTCACCCCATGAGCCGTCGGGGAGTTTCACCGTGGCGCTTTCCGGGGTCATGGCCATCAAGCCACGGATAGCATTGCGGGCACGATCAAGGGACTTAACCTCGATCAGTTCGGCCAGGGCGAAGAGGAACATTACCATGGCCGCCTCCGGCCACTGGCCGATGAATAACGCGCCGGTCACGGCAATAGACATGAGCGCATTAATGTTCAGATTGCGGTTGCGTAACGCAATCCACCCCTTTTTGTAGGTCTTCAATCCGCCAGTCAGGATTGCGACAACCGCCAGCATCAGCGTCAGCCAGTTAAGGCCGACACTCATTAATTCAATAACTTCGGCGCTCAACGCAGCAAGTCCCGATGCGATCAGCGGCCACCAGTTGGTTTTTTCTACTGCGGGCGATTCGTCCTGAGACTCCACCGTTCCGACCTGCATGCCGATGGCCTTCAGGGCAACTTCCACCGAATCTAGCGATGATAAGGTGTGGAAAATGGTGAGAGTTCGCTGCAGAAGGTTGAATTCGAGTCCCGTCACGCCGGGAAACCCTTGCAGCTTACTGCGTATCAGCGCTTCCTCGGTCGGGCAGTCCATGTTTTCGATGTGCAGTTGATCCTGGCGGCCCACCTGAGCAGCGAGTTGCGACGGTTGTAAGGCTCTTGCTGTCTCGACCGCTTCTTCCTCACCCTCGGGAATAGTGGCATAGCCCGCAGTATCGATTACCGCGCGGATGATTGACGGTGTGGTCTTTATCGGATCGTAGAGTATAATGGCCTTGCGGTCGGCAACCAGAGAAGTCACTTTGGTAACACCGGCAATCCTCTTTACGACGCCCTCCAAGTGTCCGGCGCAGCCGGGGCAATCCATGCCGTGAATTTTAAGTTCAAGAGTTGCATGTTGCGGGGTCATATCCAGTCCTTTTCATCCGTTGAAAATCCGGGTGAGCCTTTTCATATCATGCTCAGGACAAACAAGAGTAGGTGCAAGTGTTGATTATGGGGTAGTTTAGCCGCCGTAGCTGTGCAGCCCGGACAGAAGGAGATTCACCCCGAGATAACAGAAGATGGTGGCGGCAAAACCGATGATCGAAAGCCAGGCTGCGCGCCGTCCGGCCCAACCTCGGGTAATTCGGGAATGGAGAAAGGCCGCGTAGATGAACCAGACAATCAGCGACCAGGTCTCCTTCGGGTCCCAGCTCCAGTAAGTTCCCCAGGCATAGTTGGCCCAGGCGGCGCCGGTGACGATCCCCAGGGTCAGCAAAGGGAAGCCGATCATGATCGACTTGTAGTTCAGGCCGTCAAGTATCCTGCTGCTCGGAAACGTGGCGACGATACTCTGGTCATTGGCAGAAGAGGTTCGTTCATGCCGTTCCCTGATCAGGTACATGATGGAGATGCCACAGGCAACAGCAAAGGCCGCATAACCCAGGAAACAGGTTACGACATGATAGAGGAGCCAGTTGCTCTGCAAGGCCGGCACCAGCGGTTCAATGCCGCTGTTCAGTCCCAGTTGCGCCCAGGCCATGCCCATCAGGGCAAATGGCATGACGAAAGCTCCAATGACCCGATACCTGTACTTCAGGTCGAGCAAGCCGTAGATGAAGACGATCGTCCAGGAGAAAAAGACGACCGATTCATAGAGGTTTGAAAGTGGCGCATGGCCGATCCCGAGTGCATAGGATTCCTTCCAGCGCAGGCCGATGGCGATTGTTTGCAGCAACAGCCCGCCAAAGGCTAAGGCGCTGCCTGCAGTGCCAAGCGCCTTGGTACGGATGGCGATGAAGGCAAAGAAAGCCAGCATGGAAGCGAGATAGAGTAATGTGGTTATATTGAACAGAAGTGAACTGGTCATTTGTTATCCTCCAAAGGAAGCTGCTTTTTGAGCTTTGTCACAAGTTGCTCCATGAAAAGCTGAAACCCTCCCTGGTTCTTGCTGGCATTGCCGCCGATGGTTACGGTCCCATTCTCGACTCGCACCCAGATGCGCCGGTGGGACATGAAGAAGGCGACGTAGATCCCCGCTACCATCAAGAGACAGCCGGCCCAGACCACCCAGACGCCCGGATCCTTCGCCACCTGCAGACCGGTGTACATGAATTCCTCTCCACCTCTGTACTGGAGAAGCTTGCCGCCGGTATAGGGGAGGTTCATCCTGTTCAGGGCCGGGTTGTTGGCAAAGACAATGAAGCTCTTGTTCTCCCCATTTGCCAGGTGAACCTCTACCTGGGCTGCCGGTCCGCTCAAACGGGGCATAAATCGGGAGATGTCCGGGGTTGTGTGCTGAAGGCAAATGCCGCTACCGTCGGGGAGTTTTGCCGAGCCGCCACTCTTGATGCGGAGTGGTTGCGGGTTTCTTCCATCAGGATCGCTAAAGGTAAACTCATGTTCTCCAAGTTTACCGTAACTGGACTGATAGAAGGTGATTCCCTTGTAGGTCAACGGATCGTTGACAATGACCGGTACCCGGTTATACCCCGGCACCGGTTGGCCGTTCTCCAGCACGGTCAGGATGCTCTTGAACTCCTTGGGGGCACCGGTGTCGTAGTAGCTGACACTGAACTTCTCACAGCGCACCGCAAAACCGAGATCAATTTCCTTTTCGGAACGGGACATGAATTTGCCGACACTCTGACCTTCAGGAATATTGACAAACCCCTTGTAGCCGAAAAGAGAGCCGATGATTGCACCGATAAATATGACGAGCACACTCAAGTGAACGGCATACACAGCCAGCCGGGACCAAGGTGTCTTCTGGGCGAAGAGGTGGAAAGCGCCGTCAGTTTCTGTGACCACCGGGTCGGCGAATTCCGCTTTCAGGACAGCGGTGACCCGGTCAGTGATCGTACCCGCATCTCCCCTCAGTTTGATGGTTGTGAGATTGGCCAGCGTTTTTTCCAGGCCGCTGTCCATGATCGTTATCGGCTGGGTGATCGTCTTCCAGATGTGGGGGAGGCGCTTGATT
>JBGQDJ010000063.1:0-9886 GCA_041495805.1 Geobacteraceae bacterium | reverse complement strand
CGAGGACATAGACAGGGTGATATCGGTAAACCTGCGGGGTGCGCTCCTCTGTGCAAAATATGCGCTCCCTGAAATGAAAAAGAACCACTACGGGAAGATCGTCAGCATCGCCAGTATCGCCGGGTTTGTGGGGTTCCCCTCCTCGGCCCTCCACTCCGCCACCAAGGGCGCCCTGGTGGCTGTGACCAGGGACCTGGCCCTGAATTACGCCAAGTACCGGATAAACGTCAACGCCATTGCGCCCGGGATAATCGAGACCCCTATGACTGCGGAGCTACTGGAAAACAGGTCGGAAAAAAGAGATCTCCTGAAAAATATCCCCTACGGCAGGGTCGGCAGCACAGCGGACATAGCCAATGGGGTGGCCTTTCTGGTAAGCGACGAAAGCGAATATATCACCGGCCAGACCCTGGTTATCGACGGCGGCTGGATTTTGGCCTAGAAATTTCTTATATTGTCATTCCAACCCACTTGTTTCTTCCTTTACTTCGTGAAAAACCTGATGGCGGACTTTACCATCTCGAAAAGATCGGGATCGGCATTTCTCAAGGGCCCTCCGTACAACTCGAAATCGGAATATTCCCCGACTGATGATGATGGCGGTGGCAGGTAGTTTTTTTCCTTCTCCTTCTCGGCTTCCAGTTTCCTGAGCTGTTCCTGCCTCTCCTGGTCGAGGAGTTTCCCCCCCGCTTTCATCCATTCAAACAGGTGCCTCAGCTCGCCGCCGTCAAGCCATACTCCATGATCCTTGCAGCGATCGACAATGACGCCGCTCTTTGCCCCGAAATTGACTCGGTTCATGAGTTTGGAACAGATCGGGCAGGCGATGTAGGAGACACCGTAGTCGTTTTCACTTTTAGTGGAGTTGATGCTGTCGAGCTGGCTTCTGTTGATGGCGAATACATTGGAGACGGTTGCCTCCAGGAGAGCTTCAAGTTCGCCCGGATCAAAAAAGAGTCCCAGGCACTGATTGCACCGCTCGATAAGGAACCTTCCGTCCAGTTTCAGATCGATGGTTTTAAGGGCGACATTGCACCTCGGGCATATGCGCTCGGAATCGACTTCATGGGTCGTATAGTAATTGACCCCCTTGAGATCGATATCGTTGCGGCTTCCGCAGTAATCGCACTTTATGGAGTTTGGCGGCAGGGGCGCCGAACAGTTGGAGCAATTAGCCATGCAGCCTCCACCAGACGCTGGATACCCTGACCGAATAAATCCTCATGGCGTGAACGTGGAAAGTTTTATTCATGGCCATTATTCAGGTAACGGTGGGGGTAGTGTCGTAAGCAGGCTTACAAATTCACTGAAATGTTCCGTCGCCTGCCATTCGGCCATCCCCTCTTTCCACATGAGTGTTTCCTTTGTTATGGACCCCTGTTCTATGTAATTGACGATCTCATCTTTCTTGAACGGGCCGGCCTTCTTTCCGTTCTTCCCCACGAAGTATTTGCATTCCGCTTCTTCCGAAGGGAGCGGTGGTGGCATCGGGGCCTGTTGCGGCTGGTCCTGGGGGTTGGCCACCATCTTACCCAACTGGTTCGCCATGGCAAACCCCATTCCCATACCAATTCCCGCCGAGGCATCGCCCCCCGGATTTGACGCCGCGCTCTCCAGGGCGTTTGCGCTCTGGAATTTCAGATAGCTGTCCAGATCGCCGATAATCCCCATGCTGCTCTTTTTGTCCAGCGCCTCTTCAACTTCCGGTGGGAGGGAGATATTCTCGACCAGAAGCTTTGTCACCTCAAGGCCGTACTCCAGGAATTCGGGCGCTATCTTCCCGGTCAGAAAATCCGACAGCTCATTATAATTGGCGGCAAGGGAAAGGAGTGGTATTTTCTTTTCTCCGAGCATGTCGGAGAACCTGGTCACAATCAGGTTTTTCAGCTGATCGGTGATACCGTCCAGTGTAAAATGCCCCCCTGTTCCGGCTATCTCCTTTATGAACTTGGCAGGATTGCTAACCCTTACAACATATGTGCCGTATGCCCTGGCCCTTACCGGTCCCAATTCCGGGTCGCTCAATATGACGGGGTTTTTAGTCCCCCACTTGAGGTTCGTGAAATTCCGGGTATTGACAAAATAGACCTCTGCCTTGAAAGGGCTGTGAAACCCGTATTTCCACCCCATGAGGGTGGAAAGTACCGGGAGGTTCCTGGTTGTCAACTGGTGCCTTCCTGATGCAAACACGTCGGCTATCTCCCCCATGTTCACGAAAACGGCGGCCTGTGCCTGCCGCACTATCAGTTGAGCGCCATACTTGATCTCGTTTTCATACCTGGGGAACCTCCAGACAATCGTATCACTCGACTCATCGATCCATTCAATGATGTCTACAAGCTCGGCCAGCGCTTTTTCCCATAAATCCATTTCATCCCTCCTGTTGGAGTATTTATCAAGGGCAGCCGCAGCGGGTCGCCCTGGCCGCTTCATATCCCTTGTGGAGGAGCTTCGCCACTTCCACCGCGTGGTAGGTGAGGATCAGGTCGGCGCCGGCCCGCTTGAAGGAGAGCATGGTCTCCATGGTCACCCTCTCTTCGTCGATCCACCCCATCTGCGCGGCGGCCTTGATCATGCTGTATTCACCGGAGACGTTGTAGACCGCCACCGGAAGGTTGAATTCGTTTCGGATCTCGCGGACGATGTCGAGATAAGGGAGCCCCGGTTTGACCATGATGATGTCCGCCCCTTCCTCTACATCCATCTGTGCCTCGCGGATCGCCTCCAGGCGGTTCCCCGGGTCCATCTGGTAGGAGCGGCGGTCGCCGAACTGCGGGGTCGATTCGGCGGCCTCGCGGAACGGCCCGTAATAGCCGGAGGCGTACTTGACGGCATAGCTCATGACGGGGATATGGTTGAAGTCGTTCTTGTCGAGGGTCTCACGGATGGCCGCGACCCGGCCGTCCATCATGTCCGAGGGGGCAACCATGTCGGCGCCGGCGTGGGCATGGGAGAGCGCCTCCTTGCATAGGAGCTCCAGGGTGGCGTCGTTATCCACGTCGCCATCCTTGATGACGCCGCAGTGGCCGTGGTCCGTGTATTCGCACATGCAGACGTCGGTGATCACCGCCAGCCCCGGCACATCCTTCTTCAGCGCCCGGATGGTCTCCTGGATGATCCCGTCCCTGGCGTAGGCGCCGCTCCCCACTGCGTCCTTCCTGTCAGGGATTCCGAACAGGAGGACCGCCGGGACCCCCTGTTCATGGGCTGCCTGGGCCTCTTCGACGATATACTCGATGGATTGCTGGTAGATGCCGGGCATGGAGGATACCTCTTTTCTGATACCCTTGCCGTATGCGGAGAACATCGGGTAGATGAGGTCGTTGACCGACAGTGAAGTCTCCCTTACCATGTTGCGGAAGACCTCCTTGCCCCTGATGCGTCTGGCGCGGAACTGGGGGAAAAACATGTTAATGCCTCCTTTCAGGCAGAACGTACTTAAGTTGGAAACCGGATTCTAACGTTTATCAGCAAAATATTTGACTATCGCCTCGGTCATCGCAGCCAGGGTATATTTCTTCGGCTCGATATGGACCTCAAGCTCCAGCTCGCGGCAGGTCTTGGCCGTAACCGGTCCGATGGCCGCAACCGCGACCCCTTCCAGGAGATGGAGTAAATGGTCTTCGCCGAGCATGGAGGAGAGGTTTCCCGCCGTGGAGGAGGAGGTGAAGGTAACGCAATCTATCTTTCTCTCCTCCAGTGCCTGCATGACCGAGTCGGGAAGATAATCGGGAATGACATTGCAATAGGCGATCGGCGCGGTCACCTCGCCCCCGAGTTCGGCAAGCCCTTCGGGAATGATATCCCCGGCCCTGTCCCCCTTCGGGAAGAGAAACCGCATCCCTTTTACATTCATTTCCCGGAACGCCGCGATCACACCTTCCGCCTTGTAATCTTCCGGCACCAGGTCCGCCCTGACCCCGAACTGGAGAAGCGCCGCGGCGCTCTTCGGCCCGACCGCACAGACACGACAGGCAGCGATCGACCTTGTGTCGAGCCCCAGGGCAGTAAGCCGGCCGAAGAAGAATTTTACCGCATTGACCGAAGTAAAGATCAGCCAGTCGAAACCTCCCTGGGATGCTATCGCCTGATCAAGCTCGGCGTAATCCGTCGGAGGGACGATGCATATGGTGGGGCATTCGTAGACCCGCGCCCCCAGTTCGGCAAGCATCCCGCTGAACTCTCCCGCCTGTTCGGCGGCCCGCGTCACCAGAATCCCCCTGCCGGAGAGGGGACGGTTATCGAACCAGCGGAGCTTCTCCCTGAGCCGCACCACCTCCCCCACCACGGTAATGGCCGGCGGCTTGAAGGAGGCCCTGGCGGCCTTTTCTGCGATGTCGGCAAGGGTGCCGGTCAGCACCTCCTGCTCAGGTCTCGTCCCCCAGCGTATGAGGGCCACCGGCGTTTCCGGGGAGCGGCCGTGGGCCATCAGGTTTTCCGTGATATGGGGGAGATTCTTCATCCCCATATAGAAGACGACCGTTCCGCTTCCCAGTGAGAGTCGCTCCCAGTCGATCTCCGAGCTCTCCTTGCCGGGATGTTCATGGCCGGTGACGAACGCCACCGAGGTGGTGATATCCCGGTGGGTAAGGGGAATCCCGGCGTAGGCGGGGGCGCCGATGCCGGCGGTCACACCCGGCACGACATCAAAGGGTATCCCGGCATTGACCAGGGCCTCGCACTCCTCGCCGCCGCGGCCGAAGACGAACGGGTCGCCACCCTTGAGCCGGGCCACGACCTTGCCTGCAAGCGCCTTCTCGACGAGAAGCTCGTTGATCTGCGACTGTTCCCTGTTATGGGCGCCTCCGACCTTGCCGGCATAGATCAGCTCGGCATCTGGAGAGGCGTATGAAAGGAGCGATTCGTTGGCAAGGTGGTCGTAGAGGATGACATCGGCCCTGGCAATGCATTCTCGTCCCTTGACGGTAATGAGCCCCGGATCGCCGGGGCCGGCGCCGATCAAAAAAACATGGCCGGTATTTGTGGATGGTTTTTCGGACATAAACTCCAATTAATTAACCGCAGAGGACGCAGAGAAATGCGGAGGAAAGTCAAAATCGAAAAGATTTTTGCCTAAATAACCAAAATCTGGTTTAACGGTTCTCTCTGCGTACCTCTGGGTCCTCCGCGGTGAAAAGGTTCTCTGGTTTAAACGGGTATGTCCTTTTCCCGTGTCACTTCCCGCTGGTAGACCTCGCTCAGGATTTCATGGGCGCCATCTTTAAGGAGCTGTTCCGCCAGGGCGATGCCCAGTTTTTCCCCTTCCCCGGCCGGACCGGAGATGCTCGCCTTAACAGAACGGCTGCCGTCAACAGAGGCAACGAAGCCGGTCAGCGTCAGTTCGTTTCCGTTGACCACGCCATGGGCTGCAATGGGGACCTGGCACCCACCTTCGCAGCGCCAGAGGAGCGCCCTTTCGGCGCGCACCGCATGGGCGGTGTCCGGGTGGTTGAAGAATGCGATGGCTTCCTTGATCGCCTCATTATCGAGGCGGCACTCGATCCCGAGCGCCCCCTGGCCGATGGCGGGGATGGAGATGTCAATGGGGAGGTATTCGGCCACCTGATCGGTAAAGCCGAGACGCTTCAGGCCCGCCGCAGCGAGTATCACCGCATCGAGCTTTTCCGTTTCAAGTTTGCTTATGCGGGTCTCCACGTTGCCGCGGATTATGACCATCTGCAGGTCGGGGCGGAGCTTGAGAAGCTGGGCCTGGCGCCTCAGGGCCGAGGTGCCGATACGCGCTCCCAAGGGGAGATCAGCGAACTTTACCCCGCGTGATATGACGGCGTCGCGCGGGTCCTCCCGCTCGGTGATGCAGTGGAGTCCCAGCCCTTCGGGGAACTCGGTGGGGACGTCCTTCATGCTGTGCACCGCGATATCGATCTCACCGCGCAGCATTGCCTCTTCTATCTCCTTGACGAACAGCCCCTTCCCTCCCACCTGGGCCAGCGGCACGTCGAGAATCTTGTCGCCAATGGTCTTGATCTTCACCAGGGTCACTTCCATCCCCGGATAACGCTTTTCCAGTTCGGACTTCACCCAGTTGGCCTGCCAGAGCGCCAGCTGGCTGGCGCGGGTGCCTATTCTAAGCAGTTTCAACAACATATGCGATTTTCTCCTTTTATATTCTTGTCCGTTATTCTTCCAGATCGTCCAGATTTTCCTCTTGAGGCGCCACGGTCTCCAGTTCGAAGAGCTGGCGCAGGGCATCCACGTAAAGGTCGGTCCGCCCTCCCTGGCCGGTCCTCTTCAGGAGGTTTGTCGGGGGATGGAGGAGCTTGTTGGTGATGGCCGAGGTCAGCGCCTCCAGGCGCTTCTGCCCATCCGGCGGCAGATCCTTCCATCCGGCAACTGTCTTGGCCAGTTCAGCCTGGCGCACCTCCTCGAAACGGGTACGCAACGCCACGATGGTCGGCGTGACCTCCAGCAATGAAAGCCAGTTGAAGAAACGGCCGATTTCCTGGTCGATGATCCCTTCAGCCTTTTTCGCCTCCTCGGCCCGCAGCTGGAGGTTCGACGAAACCACCCCCTGGAGGTCGTCCATGTCGTAGAGATAGACATTCTCCACGTCGTTGACCTTTGGATCGATGTCCCGGGGTACGGCGATGTCGATGAAGAACATCGGTTTCTGCCGGCGGCGGTGGATCACCGCTTCAACATCCTTAGCGCCGATGATGAAGTGGGTGGCGCCGGTGGAGGAGAGGATAATGTCTGCCTTGTGTAGATGATCGAATAGGTCTTCGAAACGGACCGCCCTGCCGTCGAACTCCTCCGCCAACCTCTCGGCCCGCTCATAGGTTCGGTTGGTGACCATGACGCCGCGCACGCCGTTGTTGAGGAAGTGCTTGGCGGCCAGCTCGCACATCTCCCCCGCGCCGATCAGCATGACGGTCTTGTCCGTGAGGTCGCCGAATATCTTTTTTGCCAGTTCAACTGCGGCGAATGAGACGGAAACCGCGGAAGAGGCGATCTTCGTCTCGGTGCGCACCCGTTTGGCAACGGAAAAGGCCTTGTGCAGGAAGCGATTGAGGATGATGCCTGATGTCTTGTATTCAGCCGCATAACCGTAGGCGGTCTTGATCTGCCCGAGGATCTGGGGCTCCCCCACCACCATGGAGTCGAGGCTCGACGCGACGCGGAAGAGATGGCGTATTGCCGCTTCCCCGTGGTGACTGTATAGGTGGGGTTCCAGCACATCAAGGGAGATGTTGTGAAAATCGGCGAGGAAGCGCTTAACCCTTGCCATACCTCCCGCGATATCATGGGTTGAGGCGTAAATCTCCACACGGTTGCAGGTGGAGACGATCAACCCTTCGTTAATGTCCGGAAGCCCGGCAAGCTCTTTAAGGGGTTTTTCCATCCGGTTCGGAGCAAAGGCGACCTTCTCCCGAATCTCAACGGAAGCTGTCTTGTGGGATAGCCCGACTACAACTATATTCATCTGTACTTTTCTCCGAGAAGGCGGTCGTAGCTGTGCAACGATGCGCTCGGGAGCAGATTGACTCCAAGGAACGTGAATAGCATGACACAGAAGCCGATTATGGAGAGCATAGCCGCCCTCTTGCCGCGCCAGCCGGTAGTGAGCCTGCCGTGAAGCAGGGCGGCGTAGATAAACCAGGTAATCAGGGACCAGGTCTCCTTGGGGTCCCAGCTCCAGTAGGTCCCCCAGGCGGTTTCGGCCCAGATTGCACCGGTGATGATGGCTATGGTTAGGAGGGGAAATCCGAAGGTAAGGCAGCGGTAATTGATTTCATCCAGGATGACGAGGGAGGGGAGCTTCTGGTAGAGAGGCCCCAGCCTCTTTTTCTTGAGGAAATGCTCCTGGATGAGGTACATGATTGCGGCGCCGAAGGCAACGGCGAAGGTCGCATAGCTAAGGAAGGCCAGGCTCGAATGGACCAGCAGCCATTTGCTCTTCAGCGCAGGCGGCAATAGCGGAATTGCGCTGGAATGGAGACTCGATGCGAGCAGAAGGAGAAAGGCAAGGGGGGTAACGAACGAGCCCAGGATGAAAACGTGGTATTTGCGCTCAAAGGCAATGAATACTCCGACAACAGCCAGGCTGAAGAAGGAGAGCGATTCATGCAGATTCGTTATGGGGGTGTGCCCTGCCTCTATGTAGCGGATAACGGTGAAGGTGCAGTGGATGAGAAATCCGGCTGCGATCAGCCAATGCGCTGACCTGCCGAGAATCTCCCTCGGCTTGAGCAGGTAAACAAGGTATATAAATGTGGCGATGCAATAGATGCCGAGCGTGCTGTAAAAGAGCAGGGCGTTCATTATTTATCCTTTTCTCCCAATCCCAGTTCGGCCAGGGTATAACCGGGGCCGCAAAGCTTCCGGAGCAGGCGGTCTATTTCCTTGAAAGCGTTCCTTTTGATAAGTGCCGGCAACTTCTCTTCAACAAGAGCGCGCAAAACCTTTTTATTATATTGACTGTTCACCTTTTCCGTCAACAGCTTTTCGCGCACCCTCCCCAATATTTTAATTAATTCCGCATATTCGGGGCCATAACGCTCTTCCAGCTCTTCGCGGATCTTTCCCGCCAGGGCGGGCGCAACCCCTCCTGTGGAGACCGTGATCATGAGTTCATCCCTGTTTATTATCGCCGGTGAGGTGAATGCGCTCAGATCGGGGGAATCGACGATATCAGCCGGGATGCCGCTCTTTTCAGCCTCTTTCGCCACGGCCCGGTTGACCTTGGGGCTGTCCGTGGCTGCAAAGACGAGAAATGCCCCGGCAAGGTCTCCCCCTGCGTATTCCCTGGACAGATGATCAATTGCACCCTTTTCGGAAAGCTCTTGAAGAGATTGTGTAAGGGTAGGGGCGATCACGGTCACCCTTGCGCCCGCGGAAATAAGTGTGAGACATTTTCGTGCGGCTACGGAACCGCCGCCGACTACGACAACCTTACGTCCTTGGATATCGAGATTTATCGGGAGATAGCGCATGACCACCAGTTTCAGACTGATTGTAACCCATCAGAATTCTTCCAACTTGCGCAAGATTCTAAGAAAATTGAGGGTCAGGGTAGGATTGAGTTCAGTGCCGGCCATCCATAACATTTTGCCCGCAATCTCTTCGAAATCCATGGCATTCCTGTAAACGCGTTTTGTGCGGAGAGCATCGAAGATATCGGAAATCATGGTGATCTGGCTGCATAGATTGGTTTGCCATCCCCGCGGCACCTTGGGATAGCCTGTCATGTCATATTTCATATGGTGTTCGAAGGCGCACAATATTGCCAGGCGCGGAATGCCGGGGTTGTTCAGGAGGTATTCCGCTCCCCGTATGGCGTGCTGACGCATGGATTCCCACTCTTCCTCCTGGAGTTTGCCGGGCTTATTGAGGATTTCATCCGGTACGAACTGCTTTCCAACATCATGCAGCAAGGCCGCAATGCCGAGATCGTGGAGTAGTTGGCCCTCGAAACCCAGAGACATCCCCTGGGCAAGAGTGAGTATGCAGACATTGAGGGAGTGGGTGAAGGTATACTCGTCCATCTCCCGGAGGGGGACGAGGGCAAGAAGCGGATTGGCCTCTTTGCGGAAGGCCGTGACAAAACCCGCGACAAGAGACAAAACGGAGCTCATGTCGAACGGTTCATGGCTGTCATGCACCGAAAAGACAGTATCGAGTTTATTAAGGTTCTGAATGGGTATGTCTGAAAATGACGAAATCGCCTGCGCCTCGTATTCGGATTGGCGGGGCATGTCGACAGACACCTTGCCGAACCGAAGATGAGGTGTCGGCTTCAAATCGCGCTCAACTTGGTGGGCGACGATCCGGATCAGGAGATCTATATCATCGTAAGTTGTCCCACGGCTAATGGTGACATGGTCCATACCATAATCTTTCATAGCCCGCATGAGACGATCAGGGTGGG
>JBGQDJ010000062.1:0-9889 GCA_041495805.1 Geobacteraceae bacterium | reverse complement strand
CGTCGCCCGACAACGTGGTGCGAGTGGCGGAGATCGCCGGTTTGAAGGTGGACCAGGTGCTGGTGGGAAGTTCCGCCAACTCCGCCTTTCGCGACCTGATGACCGTCTGCCGCATCCTGGATGGCCGGCGCATCGCCCCCCACCTCTCATTCAACGTTAATCCCGGAAGCCGCCAGGTGTTGGAAAACGTGGCCGCCCAGGGGGGCTTCATGATGCTGCTATTGGCGGGCGCCCAGATCCATCAGCCCGGTTGCCTCGGCTGCATCGGCATGGGGCAGGCCCCCGGCACCAACCAGGTATCTCTTCGCACCTTCCCTCGCAATTTTCCCGGTCGCAGCGGCACCAAGGGGGACAAGGTCTACCTCTGCTCGCCGGAAACCGCCGTGGCTGCGGGGCTTTTCGGTGTTGTCACCGATCCCCGCGAACTGGGCAAACTTATGGATTGGCCGAAGGTAGAGAACCCGGAGCGGTACGTGGTGGACGACTCCAGCATCATCTTCCCACTCCCCCCTGAAGAGGCAAAGAAGGTTGAGATCATCACCGGCCCCAACATCGTCCCATTCCCAGAGTTCGCGGAATTGCCTGAAGAACTGACAGCCGAGGTGATCATCAAGGTGGGGGACAACATCTCCACCGACGCCATAATGCCGGCGGGGAACAAGGTGCTTCCTTTACGAAGCAATATTCCGGCCATCAGCCAGTTCGTCTTCGAGCAGATCGATCCAGATTTCCCGAACAGGGCGAAAGAGAAGGGGAACGGCGTGGTGATCGGTGGCGAGAACTACGGCCAGGGCTCCAGTCGAGAGCATGCTGCCCTTGCGCCGCGCTATCTTGGGATCTGCGTCAAGATCGCCAAGGGTTTCGCCCGCATCCACAAGGCGAATCTGGTCAACTTCGGAATCCTGCCGCTTACTTTCAAAAATCCCGCGGATTATGATCTGGTGAGTCAGGGGGAGAAAGTGGTTTTCAAAGGTCTGCGTGACCTTGTAGCCTCAGGGGCGCTGGAGATTCCGGTCATAATAAACGGCAGGGAGATCGTGACCCTGCTTGAGGTGTCTGAAAGGGAACGCCGGGAGATTCTGGCCGGCGGGACGTTGAACTACGTTAGAAAACAGGTAGAGGTAAAAGGCAGGTAGAGGTAAAGGTAGAGAAAAGTCAGAGGCAAAAGGCTTTGCCCTTTACCTTTACCTCTACCTTTACCTGTGAGCGGAGCGAACGAATACCTCTACCTTTACCTGATTTTAAGAGAGGTTGTGCATATGGAAGCAAAACTCCGGGCGGTCATGCCCGATCGTGATCTGCTACAACTCTACGAACAGATGGTTCTTTGCCGCGAGTTCGAGGAGTCGTGTGCCGAGCAGTACACCAAGGGGCACATCACCGGTTTTCTCCACCTCTACAGCGGCCAGGAGGCGGTGGCCGTCGGCGCCACCCATGCACTGCACGGTGATGACTACATACTTTCCGCCTACCGTGAGCATGCCCAGGCCATTGTCCGGGGCGCGGAGCCGCGGCGGGTGATGGCCGAGTTGTTCGGCAAGGCGACGGGCATCTGCAAGGGGAAGGGGGGCTCCATGCACCTCTTTGACCCGGCGCTCTCCTTCATGGGGGGATATGCCATCGTCGGCGGCCAGTTCCCAATTGCCTGCGGGCTTGCCTTTGCCGCCAAGTTCCGCAATGAGAACCGGATCGCCGCCTGTTTTTTCGGCGATGGGGCGGTCAACCAGGGGAACTTCCACGAGGGGCTTAACTGGGCGCGCGTCTGGGAACTGCCGGTCCTTTTCGTCTGCGAGAACAACTTCTACGGGATCGGAACCGAGGTGCACCGCTCTTCCGCCCTCTCCAGCATCCATAAAAGGACCTGCGGATATGACATACCATCGGAAAAGGTGGATGGGATGGACGTCATCGCCGTCTACCAGGCCATCAAGCATGCCGCCGAGTGGGTGCGGGAAAACAGCCGCCCTTACCTGATCGAGGCGATCACCTATCGCTTCCGCGGCCACTCCATGGCCGACCCTGGAAAGTACCGGGCGGCGGCGGAGGTGGAACTCTGGAAGGCCCGCGACCCGATCCTGACATTTACAAAACGGATCATTGAAGAAGAGGTAGCTAGCGAAGACCAGTTGGAATGCCTCAAGGCAAAGGCGCGGGTGATCGTCAAAGAGGCTGTGGAATTCGCCGTACAGTCGCCATGGCCTGACGACAGCGAGGTCACGGCCGATATCTTTGTCGGTGAGCAGGAGGTCTGCGCATGGCGGTAATGACTTATCGGGACGCCATCAACCTGGCGCTGAGGGAAGAGATGCGGCGCGACCCGTCGGTGGTGATATGGGGCGAGGATGTTGCCCTCTACGAGGGATCGTTCAAGGTTACCCGGGGGCTTCTGACCGAATTCGGCGAGGAGAGAGTGAAAGATACGCCCATCTCGGAGAACACTATTATAGGGGTTGCCGTCGGCGCGGCCATGGGGGGGTTACGCCCCATCGCCGAGCTGATGACGGTGAACTTCGCCCTGCTCGCCATGGACCAGATCATCAACCATATGACAAAAATCCGCTACATGTTCGGCGGCCAGGTCAACCTTCCCATGGTGATCCGCGCCCCCGGCGGAGGCGGGAGCCAACTGGCGGCTCAGCACTCCCAGAGCCTGGAGACCTACTTCATGCATGCACCGGGAATGCGCGTAGTTGTGCCGGCCACCCCGGCGGACGCCAAGGGGCTTCTGAAGAGTGCCATTCGCGACAACAATCCCGTGATGTTCCTGGAGAACGAGCTCCTCTACAACAGCAAGGGCGAGGTGCCTGACGATCCGGAATTTCTTCTCCCATTCGGCAGCGCCGAGGTAAAAAGGGTGGGGAAGGATATCACCATTGTAGCCTATTCGCGAATGACCATACTGGCGCTTGCTGCGGCAGAAGAGCTGGGAAAGGAGGGTATTTCCTGCGAGGTAGTGGACCTTCGCACCCTTGCACCCCTCGACACGGACACTTTCGTGGAATCGGTGAAGAAGACCGGCCGTGCCGTGGTAGTTGAGGAGTGCTGGCGGACCTGCGGCCTTGGCGCGGAAATATCCTCGCGTATCTATGATGGCTGCTTTGATACGCTTCTGGCGCCTGTCAAAAGGGTCTCCGGACTTGATGTGCCAATGCCCTACTCCCGGAAGCTGGAGAAGCTCTGCATACCCCAGGTGGAAGATATCATCAAAGCGGTGAAAGACGTGACAGCGCAGAAATACTGAAAGAGGAAATAACCAATGCCTATTGAAATAACCATGCCCAAGCTTTCCGACACCATGACCGAAGGGAGGCTCATATCCTGGAAGAAGAGTGTCGGTGAAAAGGTAGAGCGGGGGGATATCCTCGCCGAAGTGGAGACCGACAAGGCGAATATGGAGCTGGAGTCTTTCTCCTCCGGCATACTTCTGGAGACACGGGTGAAACCGGGGGATATGGCCGTTGTAGGAACGGTCATCGCCATTGTTGGCGAGGCGGGAGATGCTGCGCCTGCGCCGGAGAAAAAGACCGTCCTTCCCCCTGCCGGAGCTGAAAACGAGCAACTTCCTCCTGCTGAGCAAGTTCGCAAGGGTGAGGAGTCCGGTATGTCGGAGGGGTTGTCGAAAACAGAGAGGCCTCAGCCGGAACCTGTCACTGGCGCAATGGATAAAGAGGAATTCCCGGAGCCGGAGAAAACGACTGGGGAACCCGTCGGCAGCGCACCGGCTGAAGCGGAAAAGGCATCCCCCATGGTTCGCAGGCTGGCGAGGGAACAGGGGATTGACCTGATGCTGGTCAAGGGGAGCGGCCCGGACGGAAGGATTCTGCAGGAAGACCTCGAAAAACAGATAAAGGTAGAGGATGAAAAACAGGTAAAGGTTGAGGTAAAGGTTGAGGAAAAAGCGTCTGAACCGGAACAGTCTATTAGCGGTGCGCAAGGGGCTGAACAACCCCTGTCGAGGATGCGCGCCGCCATTGCCAGGACTGTAAGCCGGTCGTGGCAGGAGATTCCCCATTTCACTGTTACAGTTTCCATAAATATGAGCGAAGCGGAGGAGGTACGACGGGAGCTGAAAGAGTCGGGGACACCGCTCTCCATTAATGATCTCATAATCAAGGCAACTGCCACGGCCCTGGTGAAATTTCCACAGGTGAACAACTCCTTTGCCGGCGACCGGATCGTGGTCAACAGCGACATCAACATCGGTCAGGCGGTCGGCCTGGAAGATGGCCTGGTCGTGCCGGTCATCAGGGGATGTCAAGGGCTCTCCCTGAAGGAGATAGCCGCCCGGAGCAGGGAGCTGATCGGCAGGGCGAAAGAAGGAAAAATCAGCGAAGCGGAATTGGGCGGCGGAACCTTCACCATCTCAAACCTCGGCATGTTCGGGGTGGAGGAGTTCATGGCGGTGATCCAGCCACCCCAGGGGGCGATCCTGGCGGTTGGGGCGATCAGGGATGAGGCGGTGGTGCAGAACGGCTCTATAGCTGCCGCACGCATAATGCGCGTCACACTTTCCGCCGACCATCGGCTCATCGATGGGGCTTATGCGGCGCGGTTTCTCCAGGAGTTCAAGAGGGTGCTGGAAAACCCGGTGACTATGCTGATGTAAATGAAGTGATCTTTGTCTCCACTGTTGCGAAAGGTTTTCTGTTTGATTATCAAAAATCTCGGCCTGATTGATTTCAATGAAGCATACGCACTCCAGGAACAACTGGTCGCCGGGGTTGCAGCGGGGACGGAGGATGAGATGCTCCTACTTCTGGAGCATCCGCCGGTCTATACAACCGGCAGTGGCGGGAGTGATAGGAATATCCTCGACCCTTCCATCAGCGCGGTTAGAATCAACCGCGGAGGAGATGTAACCTACCACGGCCCCGGACAGCTTGTCGGTTATCCCATTATTAACCTGGCCAGGCGCGGCAGAGACCTGCACCGCTACCTCCGCTTCCTGGAGGAGCTCATTATAAGAATCACAGCTGATTTCGGTGTTGCAGCGCAGAGGGTCTCAGGGAGGACCGGTGTCTGGACCGGGTCTCCACCAGATTTGGCGAAACTCGCATCCATCGGGGTCGGCGTCCGGCGCTGGGTCACCATGCACGGTTTTGCCCTGAACGTGACGACCGACCTCTCCCAATTCTCACGCATCAACCCATGCGGCTTTATCGCCTGTCCGGTCACTTCAATGTTCGTAGAACGAGCCGGAGTCGGGTCGCTTGACGAAATAAAGGAATGCGTTGCCTTGCGCTTTGAAATCTTGCTTGATGACTTGTTGCCAAGCGATTCCGGTGATATTATTAAAACATGGAGATAGATGAATGTATCCGGGCTGATGGAAAAATAAGGATTGGCAATAAGCTAAAAAAATATCTCTCAGATATGCGTATAGAAGGAGGAAAAGATGGCAACCGACAATTACACTGTTCCGCTGGATAAGCTTAGATGGGTATGTGATGAGGATTTGTTCGATTTCAGGACAACCGAGGAGATACCTGAGCTGGATGAGGCAATCGGTCAGGAACGGGCACTTAAATCGATAGATTTCAGTCTCGGAATGCAGATGAACGGGTTCAACCTGTTTCTATCCGGAGGGGCAGGGACGGGGCGGAGCTCAACCATAAAGAACCTTCTGAAAAAACGCGCGAAAACGGAGCCGTCCCCCCACGACTGGTGTTATGTCAACAACTTCAAAAACCCCGACAAGCCGGTTTCCCTGGCACTCCCGGCGGGGACCGGGGGCGAACTGGCAGCTGATATGAAGGAACTGCTTGATGCAGTCAAAAGCATCATTCCCAAGGCCCTGGACAGCAAGGAGTATGAAACCAACAAAGCGGCTATTGTAGAGCAATTACAGACGAGCAGCGGGGCACTGTTCGCCGCGCTGGAAAAGGAGGCGGAGGGAAAGGGCTTTGCCTTGCAGAGAACAGTTTCCGGACTGGTTGTGGTCCCCCAGAAGGAAGGGCGAAACTTTACCCAGGAAGAGTATGATGCGCTGGGGGATGAAGAAAAACACAAGCTGGATGAAACAGGGAAGGAGCTGACGGAAAAACTCAATGACATTCTCCGCCAGGTGCGCGAGAACGAAAAGATCGCCAAGGATGATCTGGCCAAGCTGGACCGGGATCTGGGCCTGGCCGCGGTCGGGCATCATATCGACCCTCTCAGGGAAAAATACGCCGACTTTCCAAAGGTTACGGTATACCTGGAGGCAGTGCAGGAGGATATCCTTCTCAACCTGGAGGACTTCAAGGACCATGCATCGCAGCAGTCATCTCCCATGCCCGGGATGAGGCCCCCGCAACAGGAGCCCTCCTTTGAGAGGTATGCGGTGAATGTCCTTGTGGAGAACAAGGATAGCGAAGGGTCTCCGGTGGTGTTCGAGCCGAACCCCACTTACAACAACCTGTTCGGACGCATCGAGCATGTCATGCAGATGGGTGGGGTTGCCACTACCAACTTCACCCTGGTGAAACCGGGGGCACTCCACAAGGCAAACGGCGGATATCTGATCGTGGATGCCCGCGAGGTCTTGATCAACCCCTTCTCCTGGGATTCACTGAAGAGGTGCATCAGGAACTGCGAGATCAAGATCGAAGATGTCCTGGAGCAGTACCGCTTCATGACCGTTGCCTCGCTCAAGCCCGAGCCGGTGCCGCTTCAGGCCAAGATCATCATGATCGGTGAGCCCTGGATATACTACCTGCTCTTTCATCTGGAACCCGATTACCGGAAGCTGTTCAAGGTCAAGGCGGATTTCGACAGCCGAGTCAGCAGGACTCCCGAGATCGTTAAGGAGTACGCCATGTTTGTGGCCACCCACTGCAAGAATGAAAAGCTGCTCCCATTTGACCGGAGCGGAGTGGCGGCGCTCCTGGAATTTTCAGCGCGATTGGTTGAAGACCAGTCGAAGCTGTCGTCGCAGTTCATGGAGATCAGCGACCTGATCCGCGAAGCGAGCTACTGGGCGGAGAAGGAGAAGAGCCCCATCGTGACCCGGCAGATCGTCACGCGCGCAATCGAGGAGGAGATTTACCGCAACAACCGGATAGAAGAGCGGATACAGGAGATGATCGATGAAGGCACCATCATGGTCGATACCGCCGGCTCGGAGGTGGGTCAGATCAACGGCCTGTCGGTAATGTCGCTGGGCGACTACATGTTCGGCAGGCCGTCCCGGCTAACCGTTCGGGTTTATACGGGGCGCGGCGGGATGGTCAATATCGAGCGTGAGGTGAAGTTATCCGGTCCGATCCATGACAAGGGTGTATTGATCCTTACAGGTTACCTGGGGGGGAAATACGCCCATGACAAGCCACTCTCCTTCTCGGCATCCATATGTTTCGAGCAGTCGTACGATGGTGTGGAGGGGGACAGCGCCTCATCAACCGAGCTCTACGCAATCCTTTCGTCCCTTTCCGGCGTCCCGATCAAACAGGGAATCGCCGTAACAGGCAGCGTCAATCAGCTGGGGAAAGTCCAGCCGATAGGCGGGGTCAACTACAAGATCGAGGGATTCTATGCCGTATGCAAGGCAAGGGGGCTAACCGGCGAGCAGGGTGTGATGATCCCGGAGACCAACGTACGGCACCTGATGCTTAAGGAAGAGTTGGTGGAGGCGGTTAAAGCAGGAAAGTTCCATATCTGGAGCGTCTCGACCATTGAACAGGGGATCGAGATACTGACCGGAATCCCGGCAGGAGAACGGGGTGAGGATGGTCTGTACCCTGAAGGGACCATCAACTTCCTGGTGGATAAACGGCTGCATGAGTTTGGTGAAAGCATGAAAAAATTCTCCGAGCCCCATGAAAAGGAGGAGAAAAAGGAGGCGGAGGGTGCGCCTGCCGTAGAAAAGAAGAAGACGTCACGGAAGCAGAAACCATAGACGGCAATTATAAACTCGCTGGTTATTTTTCAGCCGAATTCAATCAGGCCGTAATGGGCAGCGACCGCAACGGCTTGGGGCCTGTTCGTCACTCCGAGTCTCTGCATGATTTTGTATACGTGGAAATTAACCGTTCTTTCACTTATACCCAGGATAACCGATATGTCCCAGGAGCTTTTCCCCTGTTTCAACCAGTCGAGGACTTCCTTTTCCCGGGGGGAAAGTTCGAAGTTATTGATCTGCAACTGCTTCCGGTTGAAGATATGGGAAAGCGCCAGATGGAGATGAGGGGTTATGAATTCCAGTATGGCCGCGGAACGCTTGTCGTGCTTCATTGAAGAACTTGAAAAACAGAACATGCTGCCATTCTTCGCCGGGGATATGGGGCTTGAGCCACAGGTGTAGCCTTGCCTCATGTCAAAATCCATGCATAGCGAAATGATCTCTTCCGGCTGGCTCAGTTTTTTCCAGACATTGGTCCAGTATTGAAGCTTGAAGGATGTAAAGTTCTCTCTTATGACTGCGCTCTTCTGGATGTACTCTTTCGAGTTATATTCACGGAACCATTCTTCTGAAAAGCTGATATTGACATCGAGAGCCGCGACGATGCCGTTTATGTTGTCAAGATGGCCCAATACGACAGTGGCGAAATCAAAAGGGAAGATTTCCTGGAGCTTCGGGAAGAGTGCCCTGAAATCCCCTTCATTGTCACAGGAGATACTCCGGTGGATTAATTCGAGGAGCTTAAGCGCATCGTTTCGGGAAAGGCAAGTGCTGAATTCCGACGGTTCAGATGAAGATATGGAAATATCCCCACTTCTGTCAAGCATACTGCACCCCGCCATCGTATGATGAGGATTTACACGTCTGTTGCCGTTTCGGGCCGAATCGCGAATAATTCTTGCCATTTTGAAATCCCGTTGTCAAGGAATTAATTACTTGGACACTGAGGCTGAAGGCTGTTTAATATCTGACTGTCTTCAGCCTTCAGTCATCAGTCGATCAACCTGCCTATTCATGTTCAACAACAGCCCGTGCAAAGTGCATATGCTCGTAAGCATGATAACCGTCCGTGCGTCCCCGGAAGAATCGTTCTTCGATGTCGAAGGGGCTCAGGTTCTCCAGGAGCCGTAAACCCAGAGGGGCGAGTTCCTCTGAAAGAGTGGACGGCTCAAAGCCTGTTATCATCGGCTCGCCTATATTTCGGACGTATTCCATTCCCACCTGAATACTCCTGGCAGCTGTCTCGGAGAGAAACGCGTCTTTGTCCAGGTAGTCGAAAACAATCGTGCTGCCCGCGGGGGCAAGGCCGCCGATGGCGCGCAGCGTGGCAATCACCGCTTCCCGGTTGAGGTAATAGGTGACCCCCAGCCAGCTGAAGAAACTGGGGGACTCCCTGTTATAGGATGAGCACGCAAGCGCAGCCGCCGGACTCTCATGGTTAAAATCCACCGGGACGAAGTGCAGTTGCACGGGCTGCTCCCACCCGATCTCGGCGAGGCGGCTGCGCTTATGGGCCTGTGTCGCGGGATGGTCAACCTCGAACACCTGAAGCTTTTCTAAAAGTTCCGGACAGCGAAAGGCAAATGAATCCATCCCTGCCCCAAGGATTAAATATTGCCGCACCCCTTCCCTGACACCCTTTTCCAGTAGGTCTTCAGTATATTTAGCACGGCTTATGGCAAGGGATAAGGGCGCAATGGCCCGCATGAACCAAGCAAGGGCCGTCGCTTCGTCAGGGCAGGACGCGGCGCGCACCGGGTCGATAATCTTGACAGCAGTTGCAAACTGCCGGTCAAAGAATGCGCGTTCCTGCTCCGTGAGCAGATGATACGCCAGAAAGTCATCAAAGATCTTCGGCGCATCATGAACTGCATGGTAGGCGCGAAAGTAGGTCAGAAGCGGCGCGGTATGTTTCACCCTGTTTTCATTCATCGTTCATCATCCTTTTGCTCGGCTTCCATGGCTCTATATTCCGGACTAATGTGCTGCCAGAATATCACCCTTTGTGCT
>JBGQDJ010000061.1:0-9892 GCA_041495805.1 Geobacteraceae bacterium | reverse complement strand
ATGTTTGTGGGGCTCCAGTTCAGCCGGCTTGTGCTCATGGAGATGTCCCTGTTTGTCTCCCTCATGGGTGTGGGGATGTTCGTGCTGGTGAGGATGCGGGTGCGCGTGCTCATGGGCGTGGGGATGCCCGTGCTGATCCTCCCCGTGCTTATGGGGATGCTGATGTTCATGCCTGTGCCCGTGCTCATGTTCATGGGTGTGGTCGTGTTTGCCTTCCATTGGTTTCACCTCCTTTCATTATCTAACTAACTGCATCATGCAGTTCCTCTCCCGTGGTGCTCATCACCATCTACCCGTGCTTGACCTCCTTCATCGTCAATCCCAGCTGTTGTGTCGGTGCCACAGCTGGCCGGACAAGTGAAAAATAGGGGGAGTTTCCTCCCCCTAAACCCGAAAGGAGCGAGCTTCGAGTTAATTAAATTTCGTCAGTTGCCCCCCCTGGAGAGTGAACCTGATCGGCAAAATTGCCTTTGCCACAACCATCCGGCCATCGTGTCGGGCCGGATGGAAGCGCGATCTCTTCACCGCCTCTATGACGGCTCATTTTCGTTCTGTTTGCAGGCTTACCTTGTGGAATCCCGTTGCCTTGACCGTGTCCAGCACATCCACAAAGCCCTGGAGCGGGATATCCCGGTCAGCCCTGATGATAAAGGGGGTTTTCCTGTCCAGGGACATCAGCGCTTTTTGCAGGTCCGGGAGGGTTTGCCGGATGCCGTGATAAAAAATGGCGCCGCTTCGGTCGATTTCGATTGTCTGGACCTTCACCGTTTCCGTGGGATTCGGGGAAGCCTTGGGTAGCTGTACCGGTATGCCTCCGGTGGCGATGAAGGTTGATGTAGTCAGCACGATGGTCAGAAGCACCAGCATGATATCCACGAAAGGTATCACATTTATGTAACTAACTTCTTTCTCTTCCATTCATGATCTCCCATTGGATTAGGAGAACCTTCGCTCTCCTCAACAGCAGGTTGTACAAAGTAACGGAAGGGATGGCCACGAAGAGACCGACGGCTGTGGCTTTAAGCGCCAATGCCAGACCGACCATGATCTTGTTCGTGTCCATGAATCCCTCGCTGCCCATGGTGTAAAAGGTGATCATGATACCGAGAACCGTCCCCAAAAGCCCAATGTATGGCGCATTGCTGCCGATA
Organism: Geobacteraceae bacterium; assembly: GCA_041495805.1. GTDB lineage: Bacteria > Desulfobacterota > Desulfuromonadia > Geobacterales > Geobacteraceae > JBGQDJ01. The sequence continues at coordinate 8,741 of JBGQDJ010000061.1, read as the reverse complement.
GTGGCAATGATGTGCAGCTTTCTGGTCAGCTCCAGCTCAAGCGCTCTTTTCTCCTGGAAATCCCGGATGCGGATTTTTCTGAATACGTAAAACCTTTCAATGGCGCAGGCCAGGGCAATAACGCTCAGCAGAATCAGCAGCCATATAATCCCGTAATCGACCAGCATTTTCAAAGAATCCATGATGTATCTATTCTCCTTGTCATGTAATCCGGTGACGCCGGTTATGTGGAGTTGGGTGATTGTCCCGTATCAAGAGTCGAGGGGTCAGGAGGGGGCTAATCCTCAACCGGCTTGTTTCCCCGCTCGCCGCTGCTCGTGGGAGGTGTTCTCTTTTCGTTTCTCTTACGCGTCGCCAGAAGTGACCATGCTCCGAACAACGCAAGCAGGATACTCCCCCCCACAAAAGCCTTGGTGAACTTCGCGACCAACGGTTTCTTGAAAGAACCCATGGTGAGGTCCTTGTCCACCTGCACCTCGATCGTGGTGCCGTGCATGCCGTGCTCCGACTCCCCGAGCACCTTGACTACCCATTTCCCCTGCCGGTCAGGCATGAACGAGACAAAACCGTTTTTGTCCGTTCTACCCTTCTGGTGGGGGATGGTATCTCCCGGTCCAAGAATTTCATAGGACGAATAGCTCGCCGGATCCTCCGGGTCATAAAAAACCCGTATGCTGATGCCCCTGTTTTCGACATGATAGTTGACTGTATGGGCATCGGCCGGACTGCAAACACCGGCCAGTAATGCAACATACATACAACAGATGAATATGCGCGGCATGGTAACTCCAAATTTCGGGGTATATTGCGGGAAGGAAGGAACAGCATGCCGTTCCTTTCTTCCCGCGACCCGAAAAAGGTCAGCTATCTGACGTTGAAGGTGAGTGCGGCTGAAAAGGATTTCGAATCACAAACCGTGGTGTCGGGGTAGTCGGATTTCTGCTTGACGAGCAACAGCCACGTGCCGTCATGGATCAGCTTGATTTTTGCAATGCCCTCTTTGTTGGTGGAGGTGGAGTAGGCAAATGTCCCCGGATCTTCCGAGAAACCGGCGTAAACGCCGGATACGGTGGTGGACAGCAGCGTCTTGCCTTGGAACAGAACCTTGATGGACACTACATCGCCCACCTTCATCCCGGCGGGGTCTTGCAGCGGAATTATCTCCAGCGAGTGTCCCAGTGTCCTGGAGAAGGCATCACCACCCGGAGCCCCGACCGTAAAGAGCGCCTTGGAAAACTTCTCCGAATAGCTGCATGAAATGACGTCTTTCAGCTCTTTCTTCGTTTTTCCCTGCTTGTATCCCTCGGTTGTCTTTGATGCGAATCCCGGTTGTGATACGGCAACCGCCAGATTGGTCCCGGAGGCCTTCAAAGCTTGTTTTGACTGGAATGCGTCCTTTCCCGTCGGAATTGCGACTGTCTCCGAGCCGTCCGGAGCGATGAAGAAGACCTTTTCAACCTTGTCGGTCGTTACAAAGTCTTTGGCCGGGAATGAGAATAGGTGACTTGACACCACTCCGAGCACAGGTGTTCCCGGTTTGGCAAGGGTGTAATCCTTCATGACCGCCCAAGTGTCGTGGGCGAGCGCCGTCGTTGCGCCGACGGTGGAACATGCTGCGGTTGCCAGAATCATCACAACATACTTTAAGGTGGACTTCTTCATGACATTCTCCTTTGTTTTAGAGTATGGAAATCTGCGAATAAAAGTGGGAGCAGAATTCCTAGAATGTATATTTCAGATTGCTGAAAAAAGTTCTCCGGGGGAAAGGATGAGACTCGTGGTAGAGAACATCCGTGATGTTGTCGATACCGACCGAGGCGGTCAGTTTTTCGGTGATATTGTAGGATGCGTGGGTGTCGAAGACGAGGTAATCGTCAAGCCCTCCGTACCCCCCCCCGGTGTCGCTGTTGTCCAGCTTGTTGTACATTTTGCTCGCGTAGATACCGGAAAAGGCCACGAACCAGCGCTCGGTGGGGGCATAGTCAATGGTGAATTTGGCCCGCCACTTCGGCACACGCGGAAAGATCTTCCCAACGCTGGCCGGAACGTTATCGTTTTTGAGAATTTCAGCCTGGGACCAGGCGGCGTTGGCCGACAGACCGAGACCTTCCAGCGGCAGTTTGCGGATATCCACGGCTAACTCGATTCCCCTGGTGCGCACCTCGTCCACGTTCTGGAAATTAGTCACATTCGTGTAAAAATTAGTCTGGCTGCTGATGGCGTCTTTCACGTCGTTCTGGAAGAAGCTCAACCGGGCATCGCCATGTCCCCACAGGCTGCGGGTGATGGTGAAGTCATGGGCAAGGATGCTCTCCGGTTTGAGATCCGGGTTGGGGGTGGTGATGATGCCCGATGCGTTGATGCCGCCGTAAAAGAGCTCTCCCACCGTTGGATAACGGTTGGCTATACCCAGGGAATAGCGAAAGCTCCAATCCTGTGTCGGCCGGCAGGTGACGGCGAATTTGGGCGAGAAATCTTCATAGCTTTTTTCCGGAAGCCCAGCGGTTACACGGCCGCTGGGTGTATCAGTGGATTTGGAACCGTCAAACCCTTTCCACCATTCGTAACGCCCCCCCAGGTAAACCGCCAACTGCGGAAGAATATCCCAGTTCTCTTCCAGAAAGATCGCGTGTGTGCTGGTTTTTCCCTTTTCGCCTTTGCTCAGTGTGGTGCGCGTGTCGTTTTTCCAGTCGGATGCGTTCCATGTTTCCGCGTCAACCATGTACTGGTCGTAATGATAGCCGGCTGTTATGGCGTGCGTTCCCAGCCAGGTGATGTCGTGGGACCCCTTCAGGTCGGCGGTATACCAGCCGCCGCCGTTATCGCCGACGGTTCCGGCGCCTCCGCTCTCCGAGAGGGGAGGCGCGGTTGTTGACTTCCGGGTCAGATCCTGGAAGATGTCGTAGTGGCTAAGGTCCGCCGACAGCTTGAGACCACTGGCCGGATTGCGGGAATAGGATAGGGCGTACAGCATGTCCTTTTTTTCGGACTTCTGGTAGTAGAAGGTTGGCGCTGAAATCGAATATCTTCTGCCGTTGATATCAAAGCTCCCGGAATAGATGGGATCTCCCGCCGCGTTACGCAGATATGTATCCGGTGAGTCTGTGTCCTGGCTGCTGTCCCAGAAGACAAAGTTGAAACGGAGCTGTGAGTCGGCGGTCAGATCATAGGCCAGTTTCAGTTTTACCGTGTTGTTGGTAACATAGGTAGTTCCGGTGGAGCCGAAGATGTAGCGCTGTATTCCTTGCGGGTCCAGGTCTGTCAATTGTCCGGTGGCGGCATTTCCCGTGGGGGCACCGCCCGACGAGACATTCTGAGTCATGTAGGTGATCGGCTGCACCTCGGTTTCGAGGCGGTCATACCAGAGCATGAGCGAGAGTGGACCGAGTTTGTCGCCATAGGTTGCATGCACGTTATATCCATGCATATCCTCGCTGGTTTTGTATTCTTTCGCATGCTGATAGGTGTAACCGGCTTCCACGCTCATTTCCCGTTTCTGGGGATAGTGGGTGCTGATCAGGGCCGCGCCTCCCAATGCGTTGCCGCTAAGGGCCGCAGAGAAAGGTCCGTAGATCAGATCGACACGTTCGATTTCATCCGGCGCCACAGCCTGCCATTTGGGGCCGTTGCTGTTTCCCGCCGTCATAAAATCGCTGATCCTTATCCCATCCATGAGCACTAGGGTGCGTGCGGTCAAGGAGTCAGGATTGGCGCGGATGGCCATGGGTCTGTTGGTGGAGCCGGGGGTTACTTTCCTGACATAGACGTCCGGCATATATCTGAAGACATCGGACGATTCAACCTTGTTGATCCGTTTGATCTCCTCTGCGCTCCGTGTCTCTACAACAGCCGGAATCTTTGTTACCTCGTCCGCGATCTTGCCCTTGGGGGTAACCAGGATTTCGTTCATTTTCGCGTCATCTGATTTCTCTTTTTTTTCCGTTTCCGCCGCCCCGGCCGGGGATAGGGAGACCGCCATTCCCAGCAGGGAAACAACAAACAGTTTCCTGATATACCGCATGAATACCCTCCTTGATTTAATTCCGCTGCAAAGGCGGCATAATAAATTTCGACATTTGAAGATATGCTGGTCAGTCGTGCGGGGCTATTCGCTTTCCCGCAGCGCAAACCGGATGGGTAGACGAACCCGGCAGGCCACCGGCCTGTTGTTGATGCTGGCCGGTGAAAAGCACGACTTTTTAAGCGCCGCAATGGCTGCGTCGGCAAAGCCATAGCCGGGGTTTTCCAGCACTTCCAGGTTGAGAAGCTTCCCACGCTCATCCAGCGTCAGGCGGAGCAGCACTTTTCCCTCTCTCCCCATTCTTCTAGCCGCCAGAGGGTAGTGCACCTCCGCTTGTGTCAGAAAGGCCGGACCATTCTCACCTCCAAACGAGAAATCCTGAACCCTGTTTGATGTGACTTGGGGAGCGGGCGCTGCCGGAGCGGAAGGCGCGTACACCGGCGCAGCATCAGGACTTGCCGAATCGGATTGAAGGGCCACAGGCTCCGTAACCGTCTCCTGCTTCGGAGGGGTCTGTTCCGTGACCGGTTGCGGTGGTACCACCCGCGCCACCTGTGGAATGGGTGGGGGAGTTTTGACCGGTGCAGGCGGAGGTTCAGGCTTCTTCATTTCCATGTCGTGAATTTCGACTTCAATCGGGGGTGAGCGGAGAGGAGCAACTTTCAAATGCTTTTGCATGACCATGTAACTTGAAAAAAACGCTATGTGAAAAAGGAATGATACTCCAAGAAACTTGACAAAAGCTGGTTTGGTCATGTTTTCATAATCAGTTGTTTCCACTCGATAACATTGACTGCTGACACTGGGTTCCATTATGCATACCCCATGGGAACAGATAGAAAGCTTATGTGCCGAATTATGTTGAGGATATAATGCGCTTTATTTATATCCAGGTTGCTGTCGCTGCACAGTGGCACGGATATATTATTTAGGTGCGTTATCGTATAACAATATATATATTTGATGTCAAGTAAAAATAAAATTATTTTAAGTGAGTGCATACTCTGGGTCGTGTATGCAAGGGATATGCGGTCAGGGAGATCAAGACCATATGTGCAAATCAGGAGATGACAACAGACGGACGGTCCCACTTTTTCGGAGCTGATGAAGCTGAGGGAGTTCTGCAGGGCTAAACTGAAAAGGCGTCGAATTAACCCTGTTCATACAGACAAGATCAACTCAGCGCCTTTATCAGAAATGATTATAACAAAACGTAATGGTGCTCAGTGGTGCTGGAGTCAATAAAGGCGCGGTTCTCTACAATGGCGCCGAATTTATGGGGCACTGGCCGCGCTAATGGTCATGGTTATGGGGTTCAACTTCGTGGTCAGGATGATCATGCTCATGGGGCTCCAATTCAACGGGCCTATGTTGCGCACCTGAACCACTGCAGACCATGCACCCTTGCATGGAGAAGGGCCTCTCCAGATGGCAGGCGGCCAGCAGGGCATCGTCGCGGAATATCTCCGCCGGCGGTCCGTCTGCCCTGACGGTGCCATTATGCATGACAATAACCCTGTTGCAGAGTTCCAGCACCATGTCCAGGTCATGACTGGTAAAAATCCGTGTATGCTTGAACTCCTTCAAGAGAGTTATGAGCTGCCTGCGCGCAAAAGGGTCGAGCCCTGCGGTCGGCTCGTCCATTACAAGTATGGATGGAGACATGGCAAGGACAGTGGCAATGGCGACCCTTTTTTTCTCCCCCCCGGAGAGCCGGTATGGAGGTTTCCCCTGCAAATGTTCCGCCCCAACCTGGGCAAGGGACTCCTTTACTCTCACCTCCACCTCCTCGCAGGAAAGACCCAGATTGAGAGGGCCGAATGCCACATCATCGTATACTGTAGGCATGAAGAGCTGGTCATCCGGGTCCTGAAAGACCATGCCCACCGTGCGCCGAACCTCCGGCAGGGTCTCTTTGGTCAGGGGAAAATCGCCGACCCGGACCTGCCCTGTTGTTGGCGTCAGAAAGCCGTTAAGATGCAAAAGAAGGGTCGATTTCCCGGCCCCGTTTGCGCCGATAATCGCAGCCGCCTCGCCGTGGGTTATCCGGAAGGAGACGCCGTTCAAGGCGACCGTGTTGTCGGGATAGGTATAATGGAGATCCTTGACCTCGACTATGTGATGGCTCATCGCAATAACTCCGTTATAACCGTCCCGAGGAATTGGGGAATGTTCACCAGGCGGAATAGAATGAATAAGGCTGTCCAGCAGAGTGTGAAAACGGCCTCCCTGAATCCGAACCTGAAATTACGCCGCACATGGAATTCACCATTGAAGCCGCGGCAGAGCATGGCCCGGTAGACCCTTTCCGCGCGCTCCCAGGTCCTGAGCAGCAGATGCCCGACAAGGGAGCCGAAGGACTTCATTTCCATCCCCCTTTTTCCGAATGAGCGAAGCTCTCTTGCCCTTGCAGTCCGCGCCCCCTCTTCGGTGAGGACAAAAATGTAGCGATAGAGGAAGAGAAGCTGGACAACAAAGACCTTGGGCATCCCCATCTGTTCCAGGGCACGGCAGACGGCCGAGAAACCGGTCAATCCCACCAGGATGAGCGCAGCCCCGACGGTAAGGATGGCGCGGACAATGATCGAGGCAAAGGATATCCATCCGCCGGAGATAGCTAACGGACCGAGATGGACAAGTATCTGCCGGTCGAAAACCGGGTTGAATATACCAACCATCAGGGCAAATGGACAGAGAAGGGCAATTTTTTTGAGAATATATGGGGCCGGGAGATCCCCGAGGGATACCATGACAACCGGAAAGATAAAGAAAGGGACCATTGCGGAGAGTTCGTATCTGCCAAAGGATACGACGGAGACGATAAAGACAAAAGTCGTAAACACCTTAGCGCGAGGGTCGAGACGATGGATACCCGTCTCCCCGACGGCCAGACGATCAAGACGCTTGAAATCGAGTAATGCCCCTTCAATGGATGTCATGAATATCTCTCGTAAAAATCCTGGCTGATTGTTGCCGCCAACAGGGTTATCAACCGGTACACATCATAGCAAGCTCACAAATTCCTCACCCTCTTTGCCTGTCAATAGCACAAGGCTGATAACATATCCACAATATTACGTCAAGAAATATTACCCATGCTGAACTGTTGCACCGGTACCTGAAGGATGGAAATAATGAGCAGATACTATCTTCTCACGAAGATCTCCCGCGCCATGTTGGTGTCGATGGCGAACTCCGAGAAACCGACCCGGAAGATATAAGAGGGAAAGGATTGGATCAGGACGATCCGGTTACCTGGGAGAACCCCCATCGCCATCAGCTTCTGCATTTTCTTGTTATCCTCGGTCAGGATATAGGCAATCTCCCCTTCCTCGTTGGATTTGAGTTCGGTGAGAGGCACCACTCCCAGGTCTCCCTCCCGTCTGGCTTCCTCGCAGCATTCACCGGGAGGGATCGGATTGCCGTGGGGGCAGGTGGCGGGGTGATTCAGCATGGTGCAGACCTTGATGTCCACCCCTTCGTTGAGGAGGTGTTCAAACTGGCACGCCTTGTCGTTGCCGGTCTCCCCGCGGATGTTGAAAACGTCCATCATGAGCCGTTCCGCAAGCCTATGGCGACGTATGGTCTTTCGCCCTTCCTCCTTCCCTTCCTGGCGGAAATAGACCCTCCCCTCCTTCACCTCGATGAAGGCGAGGCTGGTCAGCTCCCGGTAGGCGGGGTCGTCCGAAGCAACCTTGATCTTCTCCAGTTCCGCATACCCCTGGCCCCTCTCCTCCACCATAATCCAGAGCGATTCGAGAATTTCTTCTGCTTTATCCGACAGTTTCATATTGTCTGCTCCTTGATTTTCATTGTTTCGCAGGGGCGACCGGTGTTCGCCCTTCTTTATATTTAGTCCCGGCTATCATGATAACATTTTTCTGCGGGGGCTGTCAGGGCGCATACCATGCGCCCCTATGATATTTTCTTCATCAGTTTCTTCAGTTTCTTTACCACGGCCGGTTCCAACGGATTTTCGTAGAAGCAGCGGGGACACCTCACCATATGGCAGCGGCCGGGCATGCCGCACTTGCCGCACCCTCTGATCCCTTCCTCTTCCGGGAACTCATTTCCGCAGAAACCGCAAATCATGGGCGTAACCGTTCGGTCTGTTGCGCGCGGCGTGATTCCTGAATTTGCGCGTTTTTGACATTATCGCTGTACCCTGCACGCTGTACACTGCCTTTCATAATATCCCCGTCATCAGCAGGAACCGGTTGAGCCCCCAGCCGCATCCGTAGGCCAGAAAACTCACGAACAGGCCGATACCGAGCGCCACCTTCATGCCCCGCTCCTTCTTCATTATCAGGAACTGGGCAACACACGGAACGAAAAGGGTCAGGGTCACGGCGGCCACGGTGAGCTGACGGGCATTGAGCAGACCCTGGGTCTGCAGGTCATACAAGCCGGCGGCGCCGTAATCGCGGCGGAAGAATCCGAAAATGAAGGCTACCGCCGTCTCCCGGGGGAGGCCGATGGAAGCCATCACCGGGCTCATCCATGCCACGAGCTTGGGGAAAAAATGGGTGATCTTGCCGAGCCAGAGGAGAACCGAGGCGATGATGAAAAGCGGCATGATCTCCATGAAATACCACTGCATCCGGGTATAGGTCTTGGTCAGGACATTTGAAAGCTGCGGCATGCGCATGGGGGGAAGCTCCATGTAAAACATGGGGGTCTCCCCCGGCATCACCCTGGCCGCCAGAAGGCCGATGACGAT
>JBGQDJ010000060.1:0-9894 GCA_041495805.1 Geobacteraceae bacterium | reverse complement strand
TCCTCATAGGCACTCCTTCCCGACTCCATTGCCTCGGCCTGGTCCTGGGCAAAGTAATCGAGAAGCACGTTATGGCCCGCGCGCCGTTCCCCCCCCTGGAATTCACCACCCGCCAGGAGGCGCATAAGGGTCGATTTGCCCGCTCCATTGTGACCCACCAGGGAAACCCGCTCCCCCTGCTCGATGACCAGATCGACAGCGTCGAGCACCTTTCTCGCACCATAGGCACGCGTGACACCTTCCAGTTCCATTACGACCCTGCCGCTCTTGGGAGGGGTTGGGAAACGGAATTTGATCCGCTTTCTTTCCGGGGGGAGGACTATCCGCTCGATCTTTTCCAGCTGTTTGATGCGCGACTGGACGAGACTTGCCTTGTCCGCCTTGTAGCGGAAGCGGCTGATGAAATCTTCAATCTTCCCGATCTCCTCGTCCTGGCGACGTTTTGCGTCGCGCAGCGCCGATACCCGCTCTTCGCGACGCACGAGGTAACTGCTGTAGTCGCAGTGGTAATCGGTAAGGGTATGGTTCCAGACTTCTACGATCCGGTGGCAGACCTGGTCGAGAAAGAAACGATCGTGGGAGACGAGGATGACTGAAAAGGGATATAATTTCAGATAATCCTCAAGCCAGTTGCGCGCTTCGATATCCAGGTGATTGGTCGGCTCGTCGAGGAGCAGAACATTCGGCTTTTTAAGCAAAAGCCGGGCAAGGGCGATCCGCATCTGCCAGCCGCCCGAGAACTCGGAGCAATCCCGCTCCCAGTCCGGGGGGGCAAAGCCGAGGCCTCGCAGCACGTTCCCCACCTCCGACTCCATGGAGTACCCCCCCTTGAGGCGGAACTCTTCCTGGAGATGGCCCAGCCTCTCCAACAGTTCATCATGTCCGGGGTTGTCGTGGGGTAGGGATTCCAGGCGGTTGGTCAGCTCATGCAGTTCCGCCTCGATCCCCTGGAGCTCATCCAGGGCAGACATCGCTTCAGCGAAGAGCGTGCGGCCGTATGTTACTATGCCGTCCTGGGGTAGATAGCCGACAGTTGCCCCTTTGGCGATCTGAAGCCCGCCGCCGGTGTGCTCCACTTGACCGGCGATTATTCTCATGAGGGTGGACTTTCCGGCGCCGTTTTCACCTACCAGGCCGACCCTTTCCCCTTTTTTCAGGTGCCAGTTGATATCGGTGAAGAGCGGTTTTCCCGCGAATTCCTTGGAGAGGTTTTTCAGGTGGAGCATCAGGATTCCTGGAAGGTGATTTCGGGCCGCGTCATTTGTTGATAATAACTTCGCCCGTATTGGTGAAAAGAGTGGCGGGGAGTTGAAATACGCGTTTGAATATATTGAAAACTCCTTTGGCCATGGACTGGACAGGAATTGCCTTTACCTGCGGGTCTTCAAGTTTTCCTTTTGCTTCAAAATAGGCGGATATCAGGGATTTATTCTTGCCGGTCAGGATCCATCCCACGATCGGAAGATGACTCAACACTTTATCGACGGTCTGGAGTGGCTTGACACCTATGGTAGCGTCCAGTTCATTTTTTACCAGGTCCACTTTTCCCACCGCGGAGATATTCATCGCATCGCTGGCAACGTAGAGGTCACTGCTGGAAATGACGCCATCTTTGATCGCCAGGGTAGCCGATATTTTATTATAGGGCATTCCGCCGGAAACCATGTCCGGCAGTTGGAATTTCAGCCATTGGGAAAAATTCAGCAGGGAGAATATCTTTGACAAGACGGCGAACCTGCGGAGTTTTCCTTCCTCAAAATTGACCTTTGTCGAGCCCAGGAGGGTTTTCTTTAGTTCTTCAGCGGTTTTTCCCTTTGCGGACAATTCACCCTGTAGTGTCAAAAGACCGGTGATCTCCTGCTTCGTGACCCCCAAGGCGCGCATGAAACTCTCGGCGGAGACGTCAGTCAGACTGTAATTAAATTGATAATGGGAAGCGTTGTCCGACCCGGAGTCTATCCGCACTTTCCCGGATATTTCACCATCCATGGCTGAGCATTTCAGAGGCTGGATGTACAGAATATTGTTTTCGAGGTTCAAAGTCCCCTGGAGTTTCTCGAAGTCTATTCCCCATGCCTTGCCGGCATCCACCTGCAAAGAAACCGTTATCGCCGGAGCGGTGGAAGAATCTCCTTTCTTTTTGAGCCGTTCCATGCTTCCCGCCAGAAGGAGGTCTTCAGCTTCCAGGTAGGGAGAAGTCAGATCCAAAACTGCCTCAGGATTCCCCAGGTCACGGATAATCCCTTTCAGATTGACGACCGATCTGTTCAATTTGGTGGAGAACGATTTTATCTGAAGATTATTGTCCTGCAGGGAAATGTTCGCCTGCACCCCGGTGAGCCTCAAATCCTGTTTGGGAGTCCGGATCCCGAAATCCGCAGGGTCCAGGGAGGGAGAAGAAAAGACAAGTGATAAAGCCGGATTGGAAAACCCTGTCAGCTTGCCTCGGCCGGAGATTGCCGAGTTGCCGATATTTGCGGAAATCTGCGATGTCTCCAGGGTATCGCCGTTGAAGTTGACGACACCATTGATATTGCTGACAGACTTAATCCCTTCGCCGGGGTTGAAGGAAAAGCCGGCGAGATGGATATTCCCTCCCCAGCGGAGGTGGCCTGTCCCCTGATCCTGGCTTTTCCCCAGGAGAGCCGCCTGGACTCTTCCCATCGCCTGGTATTTTTTTACGCGGGGGAATATGGTTGCCACATCATTAACCTGAAACTGGTTCGACCTGATATCCAGCGCCTGCCCCTTGTCGGCAAAACGGTACGATGCCCCTATATTCAGGGTCATCGGTGCAAGATTGAACTGGGAGGAGGATACCTTCAGTTCCTGTTTGGTTACGTTTCCCTTGAATGAGAGTGAATTTGCCCGGCCGGCGGGTTTGATGATCAGGTCCGGGTAGCTGTATGCGGTCGGGGTAAGGTCCCAGGCTCCGGACAGATTATAGCTGTCGGTAGTGCCGGACCCGGCCAGATGCAGGGTCGAGTCTCCGTTAAATCCGAACCCGGCTCTCTTTTCTTTTCCCAGCAGCCAGGCAAGTTCAGGCTGGCGGGGGATAATGCTCATGGTAAAGGGGTATCCGGCGGGGGTTGTGAGCGGGTAGTCGGTTATTTTCCCATCGAGGGTGAACGGAGAACCTCCGAAATTGCCGGACATCTTCCGCAGAAGGAAGTCCTTGCCGCGCATTTCGAGAGTGCCCCTGATGTTGTTGAAAGCAGGGTTATTCGGGCCGTATGAGACCAATCCCTTTTCCACCCGGCCATTTATAAAGAGCACATTGTAGTTGGTCCCGCGCTCCATATGGGCGATCTGGCTGACCCGGCCGTCCAGCCTTCCGTCATCGAGCCTGTAGATTCCCCCTTTTATGTGCTGTTCAATGTAGTCGGCGGTATCTTTGACTATTATGCCGTAGGGTATGTACTGGGCGAAATTCTCCAGGTTGAACTGGGATGTCTTTGCATTCGCAGTAATACGAATATCGCTGCTGCTTCTGTTTATGTCCCGGATGGCGCAGCTCCCCTTGACGTTCAGTCCGTCAACCGTCAGATTGAGCGATTTTACCATGATGTCAACCGGATTGAGAGACATGTTGTAACTGAACTTGAGGTCTTTGGGGAGAAGGACCGCATGGAACACCTGGGGATAGTCAAAGCGGAGCCCGGAAATTCTGACCTTTCCTTCGGAGGTGAATTCGGCAAGTTTCCCCTTGAATTGACCCTCCATATCCAGCCGTCCCAGAATCTGCCGGAATGGGACATAGCGGCTGTAATAGGGCCAGAAAGGGGAGGCATCGAGATTCTTTGTGGTGATTTCCGTGTTCAGCAAGGATTCGAGCAGGGGCCTCTCCTTTGCGGAAACTTTCACTGAGCCCGCCAGAAAAAGAACTCCGGGCTTCCCTTTCTGCATGATGGTCGTGGAGAGCTTGAAATCGCCCTTTTTCCCCCTGACGAGGCGATTGACGGAAAAGTCGGTATCCTTCAGAACGGTGTAGAGACCCTGGGGCGAAACAGCCGAGTCCCTGAAATGTATCTCTCCTTTCCTGATGCGAACCCCCATGATATGGAGCTGGATTTCCTGCGGTTTCTCCTTTTCTGTTTCCGTCAGATCGCTGAAATTGAAAACGCCCTCATGATCTCGGGACAATTCGATCACCGGCTTATCCAGCTCAAAGTTACGCAAGACCACCCTCTTTTCCAGAAGCGGCATGAGCGCAAGCCTGATTGTCAGCCGGTCGGTGCGGATAAAATCCGCGGCGCCATCTTTTTCTTTGACGATAACGTGTGTGAATATGAATTCGGGGCCGAAACGGAAAGAAAAGGTCCCTTTTTCATAGAGGACCTGACGGTTAAGCGCCTCCTGGACCTGGGAAAGTATCTGGTCCCTGTAACTGTCCAGGTGAAACAGCTTGTTCAGGATAAAGGTGGCCCCGCCCCAAAGCAGAATGACAATCGCCACCACTGCGATAATAAATGTCTTTTTGTATATCGGCTTCATTTTTCGTGCACTGACCTGGACAATAGGTGGAATAATATCTGCGGCACTATACTCTTTTCAGCGTCAACCCGCAAGTCTCCGTTTATAAACAACTCCATATTTCAGCTCCAACCGCATTGCCTCGCTGAGAGCTTCTCTCCACTGTTATCATCTGGTATTAAAGATCTGGTTGAATTCTCAGGAATTGATCCGTGTCGCGTCGCATCTATTGACTTTACAATAAATCACCCTCTCTGCTACTATACCTCGATTTATGAAAATCAAACGTATCGACATAATCGGATTTAAATCCTTTGTTGACAAGGTATCGCTCGATTTCCCGCCGGGGATTACCGTCATAGTAGGCCCGAACGGCTGCGGTAAATCCAATATCGTCGACGCCATCCGCTGGGTCATGGGGGAGCAGTCCGCCAAAAACCTGCGGGGACGGCAGATGGAGGACATCATCTTCGGCGGCAGCGAAACCCGTAAATCCCTGGGAATGGCGGAGGTCTCTCTGGTCTTCTCCACGGATGACGGACGGATGCCGGCAAAATACCTGAATTACAGCGAGATCCAGGTAACCCGACGGTTATTCCGCGACGGGGAGAGCGAATACCTGCTCAACAAAACACCCTGCAGGCTTCTGGACATAGCCGAGCTTTTCATGGATACAGGTGTCGGCGCCAAGGCATACTCCATCATCGAGCAGGGGAAAATCGGCATGATTCTCCTCTCAAAGCCGGAAGAGCGGCGTTTTCTCATCGAGGAGGCAGCCGGGGTGACCAAATTCAAGACCCGCAAGCAGGTCGCCCTGAAGAAGATCGAAATCACCCGCCAGAACCTGCTTCGGATCGGCGATATCATAGCGGAAATCAAGCGGCAGCTGAACGCTCTCCAACGTCAGGCAAAGAAGGCTGAAAAATTCCGTGAATACCGGGAAGAGCTGAAAGAGATAGAATTGCTCTTTGCGGCCGGCAATTTCGTTACCCTGGAGAAGGAGAAGGGGCTAGTAAGCGCTGACCTTACGCTGCTCAACGACCGGACGGCGGAGTTGTCCGTCCGGCTGGAAGAAGGGGAGATCAACCTTGAGGAAAAGCGGATCGCCCTCCTGGAGCGGGAAAAGGGACTTGCCTCGGCACAGGAAGAGATCTTCCAACTGAAGGGTAAAAGCCGGGACATGGAAAACCGCCTGGAATTCCAACGGAAGGAGCTCCTCAATCTCGAACGCCACAAGACCCGTTTTGGTGAAGAATTGGCAGGGGTGCAATCACGGCTGACGGATGCGGAGATGGAGCTGAAAACTATTGAAGGGCAGCGGGGGGGGGTCAGTGTCGAGTTGGCGGAAGCAGAGGAGAAACGGTCAAGGGAGGAGACGCTCCTCGAAGAGACTGGGCAAGGCGAGGCGGACCATGCAAGGGATCTGGAAAAACAGCGTCATGATCTGTTTGCGCTTCTTTCCGAAATAGCCCAGTGCAATAACCAGTTTTCCAGCACGGCCAAAAGGCTGGAGTCGATGGCGGAGCGGTTCGAACGCAACCGCCGGGAAGAGGTTCAGCTGGAGGAACAACTGGCAGAAACCTTGGGGCGCACAGCGGAGCTGGAACATGGGCTCCTTGGCCTTAGGGAAGACCGGGAGGAGAGCGCGGAGGTCCAGTCGGCCCTGGCAGCCCATGAAGCGGAGTTGAAAAAGGCGCTGACGGAGATTGAGGGGAAACTTCAGGGCAAACGCGATGAGTTGAGCGCCAAATCGTCGAGACTCCATTCGCTCCAGGAACTTGAGGCCCAGTTTGCCGGTTACGGCCGGGGCATACGCACACTTTTGCTTGCCGACCGTTTTCAGGGGCGCTTCCAAGGAATGGTGGCCGATGCCGTGGAAACCGATGAGGCTTACGAAGCGGCAGTGGAGGCAGTGCTGGGGGAGAGGCTGCAATATGTCCTGAGCAGCAGTAACGATGACGTTATGGAGGCAATCGGTTTTCTCAAGGAGAGTTCCGGAGGGCGCTGCAGCTTCATAACCCGGAACATTGCCGTCCCTGCATCCCCAGTGCCTTCCGGAGCGGTCAGCCTCCTGGCGAAAGTCAACATTGCCCCTGATTTACACCGTTTCGTCCAGCCGCTTCTTGCCGGAGTTTATCTTGCCGATGATCTGCAATCCGCCTTCAGGTTGGCCGGAGAGTTTCCTGAACTTACCTTTGTTACCAATCATGGTGAGTTGGTCCAGAGCGCCGGGGTAATCCACGGCGGTTCCATGGAAGGGACCAGGCAGGGTGTTATCCATAAGAAAAGGGAAATCAGGGACCTTGCCAGGGAAACTGCCGCCCTGGCAGATTCGGTAGGGGAGATGGGAGCATACCGGGCGTCTCTGCAGGGACAGATCGCAGATGTCGAGGAAGAGTTGCGGGAAATTAGGCAAACGCTGCACCGGTCGGAACTTGATATCGCCAACACGGAAAAGGACCTGCAAAGGGTCCGGGAAGGGTGTCAACGGCTTGAGGAGCGCCTGGCCCTCAAACGGATGGAAGATGAGCAGTCCCGGGATGAAAAAGATATCCTGGAGCTGGAAATGAACGATTCCGCCATAAAACGCGGCGCTGGAGAAGAGCGGAAATCGATGCTCGAAAACGGGGTTGCGGTCCTGCAGGAAGCCCTGACTCTAAAACGTCTCGAGCTGAGTGAGATGCGGGAAATGGTTACTGCTACCAAAGTCAGGGTCGCGGCCCTGCTGGAAAAACACGAATCCGCATGTCGCGCTGAATCAAGGTGTGTGGAACTGATTCGCGAATTGCACGGACGGCTCGCCGGTTGTACGGCGGAACTGGAAAAGGGAACCAGCGAAAGTGCAGGGATCGGCCGTGAGATCGTGCAGAACGAAGAGGCTTTGAAGGCGCTCATGTTCCGGCAGGTTGGGGCGGATACGGCATTTGCAGGGATCAGGGAGCTTTACGAAATTGAAGGAGCGGCAGTTCAGGAAGAGGAGGGAAATCTCAGGTCGCTTCGCGCCGCTTGCGAAGAGGCAAGAAGGAAATGCGCGGAGCAGGGCCTGAAGCTTTCCGAGTTGACCATGAAGCTGGAGCACCTGGAGAATTCGGTAATGGAAAGGTTCCGGCTGGAAATGGCGGCCATTCTTCCCACATATGCCGATGTTTCTTGGGATGAAGCGGTGAAGAAGAGGAGGCAGGGCGAACTGCAGCGCTTTATAGACGAGATGGGGGAAGTGAACCTCATGGCTATCGATGAGTACCGTCAACTGGAGGAGCGCTTCAATTTTCTCTCTGCCCAGCGGGATGACCTGGAGGAATCGCTGCAGGCTTTGCAGCAGGCCATCCAGCGGATAAACAGGACTACCCGGAAAAGGTTTCTTGAGACTTTTCAGATGGTCAACGCCAAGTTCACGGAAATATTCCCCCGGCTTTTCTGTGGTGGCAGCGCTGAACTCCGGATGACCGACGAGAACGACCTGCTGGAGACGGGTATCGATATCGTCGTGCAACCTCCGGGAAAGAAATTGCAGAACGTCACCCTCCTGTCGGGTGGGGAAAAGGCCCTGACCGCCGTGGCGCTGATATTTTCCATCTTTCTCATCAAGCCTTCGCCGTTCTGTCTCCTCGATGAGGTGGATGCGCCTCTGGATGACGCCAACATCGGAAGGTTCAATGAAATCGTCCGTGAGATGAGCGCGGTTTCACAGTTTATCGTGATCACCCACAACAAGACGACCATGGGGGTGGCGGATACCCTTTTCGGCGTGACCATGGAGGAACCCGGAGTATCCAAGCTAGTGTCGGTCAAGCTGAATTAATTAAAGGTCTGTGGGCAAGGGACCAAGGGCTGGGGGCTGGTAAATGCCCATGGTTTTCAAACACTTAGCCCCAATCCCCAGACCCTCGATCCCGAATTTTCAAGGAGTCGTAACGTGCCATTCAAATCTATCCTCAAAAATCTGGTTGAAGAAATCCCCCACGCCAGCGGAGCAGTCCTGGCCGATTGGGAAGGGGAAGCTGTCGAACATTTTTGCCTCTATGACGATTATGAGTTGAAGCTCCTTGGCGCATATAAGGGTATAATACTGAACCGGATGAAGGAAATCCAGGCGGATTTGACTGCCGGTGAACTGCAGGATACTGTTATTACAACTGGAAAAATGTCAGTGATAATCGGTGTGGTTGGTCCCGACTATGCGCTGGTCTTGACGCTGGAGAAGGAAGCCGTTATTGGTCTTGCGCTTTACCGGATGAGGCAGGCGGTTAAGCTTCTCGCGAAGGAGATTTACTAGATGGCTGAGAAGAAGGGCTTTTTCAGGGGCCTGATTGACAAGATATCAGGCACAGTGCCCCCAAGTGAGGACAAAACCACCATTCCTGGGGATGATACTTTGGCCCCGGACATCTCCAAAACCCTACCGGACGCTGAATCCCTTGCTCCACATCAAACAATCGTTCCCGAATTTGCCGAAAAAAACGTCTCCACGGAGATGGATCAGGAAGCACGACCCAGCTTCTTTGAAAGGCTCAAGCAGGGGCTGAGCAAGACCCATTCAAATCTCGTCGGCCGCATCGACTCCCTGGTGCTGGGTAAAAAACAGATTGATGCCGATACTCTCGAGGAACTGGAAGAGATATTGATTACGGCCGATATCGGAGTCGCCACAGCGGTCGAGTTGATCAGGATGCTTGAACAGCGAATGAAAAGAAATGAATTAAAAGATGGCGAGACATTGAAAAAGGCCCTTAAAGAGGAGATACTTGCGCGTCTGTTAAGGCAGGCGACCCCCCTGGACACGTCTTCGGCTTCACCTTATGTAATTCTGGTCATAGGAGTAAACGGTGTAGGCAAAACGACGACGATCGGAAAACTGGCCAGCAGGTTTATTCTTGAAGGCAAAAAGGTCATCCTGGCGGCTGGAGACACCTTCCGCGCCGCTGCCGCTGAACAGCTCGAGATATGGGGAAAGAGGGCAGGGGCGGATGTCATTCGCCACAAGGAGGGCGCCGATCCTTCCGCGGTAGTTTTCGATGCTTGCAAGGCGGCGATTGCCAGGAAGTGTGATATCCTTATCGTCGATACCGCCGGCCGGCTCCATACCAAGGTAAATCTCATGGAAGAGATGAAGAAATTACGTCGCATTTTGGGGCGTGAGATCCCCGGCGCTCCCCATGAAACCCTGCTTATTCTGGATGCCGCGACCGGCCAAAACGCAATTTCCCAGGCCAAACTTTTCAAAGAGAGCGCGGATGTCAGCGGAATAGCTTTGACAAAACTCGATGGCACGGCCAAGGGAGGAATCGTGGTGGCTGTGAGCAACGAATTCAAAATACCGGTCCGTTTCATCGGTGTGGGAGAAAGCGTCGACGACCTCCGTGAATTCGATCCGGCCCAGTTCGTGGAGGCGCTTTTCCAATAATTACCTTGACTTTTGCG
>JBGQDJ010000059.1:0-10079 GCA_041495805.1 Geobacteraceae bacterium | reverse complement strand
GAATAGACCCTGCTGATGTTTATCCCCCCGATAATGGCGACTTTGCCGTCGACTATCAATATCTTACGGTGGTCACGTTGTGTCAGGGACCATTCCCCGGGGGCATTCAGCGGATTTACCGGGTTGAATTCGACCACCTGGATTCCCCCGTCCCGCAGGCGCTTGAAAAAGGGTTCGGGCGTTTTGAAACTTCCCACGCTGTCGTAAATGATATTTACCTGGACGCCTTCCACCTGTTTCCGCAGCAAAAGATCGGCAAATTTCCGGCCTGTTTCATCATCTTCTATGATATAGCTTTCAAGGTTGATATGGTCTTTGGCATTCTCTATTTCTTTGAACATCGCGGCATAGGCAGCCGGACCATCGGCGAGCAGGGAGACTTTGTTCCCCTTGGTCAGCGGGTTGTCAGTGATCGATTCCACCACGGCATTGTGGCGTTCCAGAATGTCCGTCGGGTCGGCAGCTTGCTTCAGCCGTTCCATGACAGCCTTGCTTCTTTCGGGAGAGAGCAGGCCTTTGGACGAAACGATCTGACGGGGTTCCCGGGCAGTCGGCGCCCCATCGATCACTTCAGAGACATTCGGCAAGGTCGCGCATCCATTAGCGAGGCACAAGACGGCAACCGACAGAATGGAGCAAAAGAAGGCGCTGATGATTTTCATGGCCGTATACTCATAGTACAAATTAAATAACGAAATCTTACAAGAGCTGGCAAGACAGTCTCACTGTTCTTCTATAGATATATTACAACTAGCGTGCCAGTTTAGAACCGCGGATAGAGTGAGCTATAAGGCTCGATTATGCTGGATAAAATGGAGAGTGATGGGCAGGGGTAATGGGGAAGCCGTCAGAGTCAGCCGTCATATTCGGCAGTATCGTCAAATATGACGGGCAGCACAAAACATGGAATTGGAAGCGTGCATCACTTTGGCGCGGTCCGGAAATTAGATTGTTTCCCTTTATTGAGCATGGCCTGGTTTATTGCATCAATAAGTTCCTTGTTCTTGTATGGCTTACCCAAGAAGACCTGTGGCAATTCGGGATGGTCACCTTCCATGACCTGGGCTTCGTCGTAGCCGCTGGTCAGGATCATCGGTATGTCCGGCGCCATTTTTCGCAAGGCCGTCAATGTCTCCCAGCCGTTCATGCGCGGCATGGTCATGTCGCAAACGACACAACTGATTTCATTCAGGCGCTGCCGGAACACCCCCACCGCATCAACGCCGTCTTCTGCCTCAATCACCGAAAAGCCCAGATGCTTGAGCATGGTTGCGGCTATGTTGCGCACCATCGACTCGTCTTCGACCAGAAGCACCGTGCCGCCTCCTCCCATTGCCAGGGGTTGGGACGTTGTCTCCGGATGCGGGGGGACTTTTTCTGCGGACACCGGTAAAAAGACCCGGAAATTACTCCCTCGGCCCGGTTCGCTCTCCACCGTGACAACCCCGCCATGCGCCTTCACAATCCCGAGAACCACTGGCAGTCCCAGGCCCCGCCCGGTGAATTTGCTGGAGAAAAACGGGTCGAAGATCTTCTCGATATCTTCGTCCG
The DNA here is from genome assembly GCA_041495805.1 of Geobacteraceae bacterium. Lineage (GTDB taxonomy): Bacteria > Desulfobacterota > Desulfuromonadia > Geobacterales > Geobacteraceae > JBGQDJ01. The sequence continues at coordinate 8,528 of JBGQDJ010000059.1, read as the reverse complement.
CGATCCCGCAGCCGGAATCCGACACTTCCAGGCCGGCATAGGCATCTTCCTGAGGCTGCCAGTCAATGGGGAAACGGTGAGATGCGGGGATTTCCGCCGGGGAAACTGTTTTGACGTTCAGATGAATTACGCCCCGGCTCTCACCGAGGGCTTCCCAGGCATTGGTTGCCAGATTGGCCAGAACCTGTTGCATCTTGATCACATTCGCGCTGATAACAGGTCCGGGGGAGGCCAAATCTGTCTCCAGCGCCACTTTTCCCGGCATGACGGCCCGGATTGTGGCCAGGACATGGCGGCAGGCCTCGGAAAGCTCCAGAGGCTCTCGTTTGCCGAACGTTTGTCCGAGGTAGGTCAGCATCAGGCCGCTCATCTCCGCCGCCTTCTCCGCCGCCTGCATGGCCGCGGTAAGTCTATTGACGGGTCCAGCATATTGCGGCAGCTCGCAAATGGCCATCTCCAGGTTCCCGATCACCGCGCCGAGCTTGTTGTTGAAGTAATGGGCAATGGCCCCGGCCATGCGGCCAAGGCTTTCGGACTTCTGGAGTTGCCGGTTTTGGTCCTCCAGCTTTTCCTTATCCGCCTCCGCCTGTTTTTTCTCGGTGATGTCATAGAGGATGCCAGTCCAGAGAACATCACCGTTTGCGACAGGTCGAGGCAGCGATTCAAAAAGAGCCCAGAGGATTTTCCCTCCGATTATCAAACGCCCCTCCCACTGAAAGGGAATCAGCTTGGCATGGGCTTCTTCGTTCTTGCGGGTAAATTCCGCCTTGTCATCGGGATGAACCAGATCGATGACGATTCCGGGGTTGCTTTCAATATCCTGCCGGTTAATTCCCAGAATTTCATAGAAACGGTCACTGACCAACTCTACAGAATGAGAAGAGACGCCCGAATTGTTTAATGCATCCTGTCGCCACGCTTCTCTGGGAAATACCCGAATACGATATATACCCGCGGGCTGATTGTTGACCATATCCAGACACAATTCACGTTCCTGACGAATTAATTCCTCCATCCGCTTGCGTTCAGTGATGTCCCTGGCTATCCCCACCAAACCCAGCTGTTTCCCGTCCTGATCGTAGAAGGGGGCTTTTATGGTATCAAGATGTCCCTGTCTGCCGTCCCGATAGGTTACCCATTCTTCATTGCGACCCTCTTTGCCGGACGCAAGTATTTGCAGATCGCTTTCCCGGATCCCTTCCGCAACATCCCGGTCGAAGAAATCGAAGTCGGTCTTGCCGATCTGCTCGGATTCCGGCATGCCGATAAACTCCTCGGCCGCCTTGTTGCAAGCCTGATAAACACCATTAACATCCTTGATGAAAATGAGATCACCGACCGAGTCAATTAAACAGCGCAACAGGGCCTTGTCCCTGCGAATTTCATCTTCCGCCCGCTTGCGCTCCGTGATGTCGCGGCAGATACAGAAAAGTTGGCGTTCCCCTCTGAACTCCGTAAGGGTGGAACTCACCTCCACGTCGCGGATCGTACCATCCTTTCGGAGCATCCTCGTCTCGAAGAAGATCTCGCCTTCCGTGCGCTCGGAAGGCATTGCCTCGATTTCCTCCCTGGTGAACCGGAGATCCCAATCCCAAGGATGCATTCCCGGCAATTCATTGCACGGATAGCCGAGCATCTCCGCAAAGGCAGGATTGACTTCACGCACGGCTCTGCTTGCCGCATCCAGAATAACGATGCCGTCGCGGGAACGCTCCATCATCATCCGCCAGTGGGCGGATGCATCCAGCAACCCGCTATCAGAGGTCGTTTTGCTCATTCCACTCCTCCCGGTGCAGAAGTTTTTCAGTTGGCTCGCTGAGTTAAAAGGAGATCGTTCAGGCGGATATTAAGCTCATTCAAAGCAAACGCAGGTGAAAGAAGTATAATGTCTATCGACAGGAATTCAAGTTTTTCGGTGGGATTGATCGAATCCCTTAGGCACGGGAGGGCGATGATAAATAAATGGCAGGAATTTGCTTTGGGGGAAGTTGAGCCATATCACCCCGGATTTATGCAGGATTTGGTCGGGCTGATTGAGCAAAACCGCTGGAGATAATGTTCAGATTAGTTGACTATCGCTTAGACAGCATTGAGCTGAGCATTTGACCTAACTCCGTTATTTTATATGGCTTCGCTATCGCACCATTAAAACCATAGATACTGTAGTCAGACATTACCGGATCATCTGAATAACCGCTCGACACTATCAGGCAAGCCTTCGGGTCGATGGCAAGAATCTGCCGGGCCGCGTCTTTTCCTCCCATGCCGCCTGGTATGGTCAGATCCATGATAACCGCAGAGAATGGCGCCCCTGATTCCCCTGCAACTTTATATAGCTCAATCGCATCCTCGCCATTCACACATGTTGTCACCTGATATCCAAGATATTCCAATATTTTTGCAGCTATATCCCGGACAACCTCCTCGTCATCCATGATAAGAATGGACCCGCCCGTATGAATACAGATACTCGGCGTGACTGAGTCGGTTTGGTGCTTTGAATAGGTTTCGCCCATTGACGGCAGGTGGATTGTGAAGGTTGAGCCTTTACCTGTTACTGAATTGACGCCGATATGCCCGCCATGTCTTTTTACTATCGAATGGACCGAAGCGAGCCCAAGCCCTTTTCCGGACAACTTGGTAGTAAAGTAGGGATCAAAAATCCTTTTCAGATCATCATCCGATATTCCACTCCCCTGATCGGCGAATGATATAGTGACATAACCGCCGGCCGGGAGGGCCATGGTGTTTTCAGCGTCCAGCGTCTCGTTCCGTGCGGTGACGGTCAGCGTCCCGCCTTCGGGCATCGCTTGCCTGGCGTTGATGATGATGTTGTGAAATACCTGGTTCATCTGACCTTCATCAGCTTCGATGGCATGGATTGAGTCGGGGATTTCAATGGTTCCCTTGACGTTTGAGCCACGCAAAACAAGCGAGACGGCTTCATTCACCAGATGCCGGAGTGAAACCACCTTCTTTACCGGTTCGCCGCCGCGGGCAAAGGTAAGGAGTTGACGGGCGAGTTCTCCGGCGCGTAGCGATGCTTTTTCGGCTTCAGCCAGTGGTTTATATGCTTCGTGGTCGGCATCAAGGAACATCTGCGCAAAGGATATGTTTCCCGTGATGCCGGTCAGTATGTTGTTGAAATCGTGGGCAATACCACCGGCAAGGACACCCAGGGATTCCAGCTTTTCAATTTTAAGCAGTTCTTTTTCGTGCTCTTTGCGTTCGGTTATCTCCCTGGTTATACCGTAGTACCCTGTAATTGTACCGTTTGCATCACGCTCGGGGGTGGCGCTTATTTCCGCCCATAACCATCCGCCGTCTTTGCATCGGTGCCGGGCTTCGAATGTTTTGGTGCCTGTCTTCGTTCCGCGTTCTTCAGCCTCCTGCCTCTGTCGGGCTATTTTCTTGACTGATGCGATCCCTTCTTCGTCAAACAATTCAAAAACATGGTGGCCGATCACTTCGTCGGCCCTGTAACCTCGCAGTCGCTCGTCCGCCGGGCTGATATAGGTGAAACGGTAATCGCTGTCTACCTTCCAGACCACATCGGATGCATTCTCCGTCAGCAGGCGGTAGTGGGCCTCGCTCACCGACAGCGCCTCCTCGGTCTGCTTGTGTTCCGCAATCTCGCACGCAAGTCTTTCATTTGTCCGTTGCAGATTATCGTTTGCCTCTGAAAGCTGAATCGTCCTGTCGGCGACCAGCTTTTCCAGGTACTGATTGCGGTCCACCAACTCCTTCAGCGGATAGACTTCGCCCTCACGAACCAGGTAGTAGGGAATGGATATACTGCTGTGCGAGATCTTCCAGCCTGTGGATTCCTTGCGGAATATAAGTACCAGGCGGGCTGTCTCTCGTGACAGGATGTGGTCTTCTATTGGCAGGTGGATGGTGAAGAAGCCGGTCGCGACTGCGATCGTATCGGCCAGTGACTGAATGGCCAGATCCTTGAGTTCGATGCGGATCGGATCCTTGACCTGGGCGAAGTCCTGTCGGGTAATCGCAACCCATTCTTCCCTGTCTTTGACCAGGAAATCTCCGCCTCCGGTAAAGCCGGAAAAGTCCTCGCTGAAACAGGTGGTGAGCCGATCATCGCGGGATGAATACATCCGCAGGTAGTCGTCGAACAACTCGCGGATTATCTTGTTGTCGCTTTCATCCATTGAACTGGACCCGGTTATCCGCCATATGCATCATGGGTGTATGTAAATAGGCAAAAAGGCCAAAAACACTGAAAGGCCAATTTATAAGTCGAGCATATCAGTTTCTCCGACACTGTCAACTTAGTGTAACTGCCGTTCGTTACTTTCTTCATGCTGACGCCTCTATCTATTCTTTGTACCGGATATTGGCGTCCATTTTTGTCATCCTGATTCATCCACTCTTTCAGCTAATGCTGTCGAGCACTTCCCGAACTTTCTTCAACACAGTTCGACGAGCATACACTGGTATACCGCAACGCGGTCATCCTGCCGCAGGCAAAGAAACAGCGGTGATTGAGAAGGGTCAGTATCCGGGAACACCCGTGGGCGCCTGGTCCCAGTAGGTGACTGCGCCGTTGTGCCATTTGACGAAGCGTACGTTGCCGTCCTGGGAGATGACGATGGCAATGGCGTCATGCAACTCATGGCAGAGCCTGTAAGCGGCCCTGTGGCGCGTCCCGACCCCTTCGCTCAGTTCCGTCTCGGTAAGTGTCCCTTCCGTATCCAGGGCATGGTTGACCATTTCCACTTTGTCGATATCCCCAGAGATCACCCCGCCGAAACCGAGCAGTTCCTGACGTTTGGACATGACAACCGCGCCATCCGTCGCCGACAGGGCGGCAATGAAGTGGGCGACATCGAAAATCGCCTCGTCGAGGAGCGCCAGCGCCTCGTTCCGGCAGGTGACATATTCCTGCCATCCGATGATCTTGTCGGGCTTTTCCGGGTTGCCGTACAGTTCCGCGAGGGTGCTCATGATGCTCAGCATGAGGATACGGAAACGCTGGCGCGGCTCTTCCTCACAAAACTGGTATTTTATGGTCATGTAACGGTTTTCGCCAAGGATTTCGCGGCTCATGGCCGTGGGCAGATATACCAGGGTTCCGCCGTGGCGGGAATTGCGGATCACGCTTATGATACGCCGAACCACCTGTTGGCCGACGTTTTTGCCGAACTCCGGATCAAGCACAGCCCACGGTTTCACTGATCTTGCCTTGGCTTTCTCATGCAGTTCCTGCATCTCTGAACGGACCTCGGCAAAGCTTTCAGCGAGCCATCGCGCCGAGAAGACGTCAAGGGATGGGCAGTTGATCTGGCCGTTGTTCAGGGAAGCGATCATTTCCTGGCCGATAGAGACCGAAATACGGCCGGGACCTGACACATAAATCAACGGACAGAGGGGAAGAAGCGGAAAACTTTTTCTCCCCCCATATACGGTCTGCATCCAGCGTGTTCCCGAATGGATCATCCCCCAGATCTGTGCCCCGCCATCCTTGTCGAGTAAGACGCCGATCAGCGTACGGTAAAAATCCGCGGCAGGGGCGAGACGGTGCAATTCGTACTCGTTGAATGACCGGGTTTTGCAGAACTGGAGCCGGTGTAGACCGCTCGGTGGACCTTCATCGGCAGGAAAGAGGTCCGGGGCGCCGATGATAAGCCTGAACATGACCTTCCGTTCCTCCTCCTGCAACAGGCTTGCCTGATAGCAGGTGGATATGATCTTCTGCAGAACGCCCCGACCCGGGAGTTGTGCGGACGTATCGATCCCGGCCAGGCGGAGCCGCTCCAGGAATTTGTGGTCTTCTAATAAATTGAAGATAAAAGAGACCAGTTCCTCGGGATAAGCGTGCGTTCCCAGCCTCATGCAGCCTGTAGTGGTCGGCATAATGCCTCCTAAGATCGTCATATTTCCAAGCGGCTTCATTACAGCATACCATACAAACAATATTGACTTCATTCGGAAGTCTGTTATTTTTTTAAAGAAAGAATGTATTCACATAACGCGGCGTTCCAGCATCAGTTTTTCCGGTCAGCCACATCCGCACCGGGATAACTCCGAACGACGCGACTACTATTCACCTGACTATCACTGCCGCTACCATCCAGAACGTCTCATAATAAAAGATGCAGCCTTTCTCCGATTAACACTCCGCAAATACAACGTGGGAGGCCAAAATGAAAAATAGAATCGATAGACGGGAGTTCTTGAAACTGGCAGGTATCGGAAGCGTTGTTCTCGTTTCAGGCATGGACAGGATCGTATTTGCCGTCGGAAAAGAAATTGTAAATAAAGATTTCTTCTTTATCCAGATGTCAGACAGCCACTGGGGATTCGACAATCCCAAGATCAATCCTGATGCAAAGATCACCTTGAAAAAAGCGGTTTCGGCAGTGAACAGCCTCTCCACGCAGCCCGATTTCATTATGTTCACCGGAGACCTGACCCAGACCACCGATGACGACAAGGAGCGCAGGCGGCGCCTTAACGAATTCCGAGGCATTGTGAGCGAACTGAAAGTGAAAGACGTGCGGTTCATGCCGGGCGAGCATGACGCTTCTTTGGACAACGGCGCTGCTTTCAAGGAACTCTTTGGGGAAACACACTACACATTCAATCACAGCGGGGTCAATTTCATTGTCCTCGACAATGTGTCAGACCCTGCTGGGAGCATCGGTGATGCGGAGCTTAAATGGCTGGGTACGGAGCTCAATAAGCTTGACAAGGATGCGCGGATTGTGGTGTTCACACACCGTCCCCTGTTCGATCTGGCTCCTTCATGGGATTGGACCACTCGCGACGGCGCCAAGGCGATCGAGCTTCTCATGGCTTACCGGAACGTAACAGTCTTTTACGGCCATATCCACCAGGAGAATCATCACATGACCGGTCATATCGCGCACCACTCGGCAAAGGGGCTTATGTATCCTCTGCCTGCGCCGCTTTCCCTTCCCAAAAAGGCGTCGGTTCCGTGGGACCCGGCTGCTCCCTACCGCGGTCTTGGATTTCGCGGCATCAGAACGGAGATCGCCAAGAGTGATTACTCACTTACAGAATACCCGGTAACGAAAGGATAGGTCATGAAACTCACGAAAAAACTCGTTGCCGTTGCCTGCGCGTTAGCAATTACAATCATGGCATTTTCTTCCGGACATATTGCCCTTGCCGAATCCGGGCAGGTGATCAAGATAACCGCCAAAAGGTACGAGTATAATCCCAGCATAATAACCCTGAAAAAAGGTGTGCCCGTAACGCTGGAATTCACCTCTCTGGACAGGCTCCACGGTTTCAATTGCCCTGACCTGGGAATCCGCACCGATATCTTGCCAGGGAAAGTTTCCCGGATTCAGTTAGTCCCAAAAAAGAGCGGGACTTTTCCCTTTCAATGTGACAATTTCTGCGGCGAGGGGCATGAGAACATGACGGGGTCATTTATAGTGACTGAGTGACCAACACCTCAGGGCTCTGATCGTACTTACTCTCCCTTAGAAGCGCATTCTTTTTGGTTTTGTTCGTCGTGACTTCGTGGCTTTGTGTGAGTCAACTGCTCTTTTCAGGGTTATTGTGTCAACGCCGTAATCAAGGCCCCGGTATCGCTCGCCTCACCCAGGTGCTGGTCGGAAGAGAAAAGTGAATCGTTTTATTTGGCAACATAAACGAGTTTTTTCCGAGCGCCACGGATTTATTGACAAATCATAGGATTAAGGAGTAATAAGAACATGTTAATTGAGATCGATTAGATTTCTTGCCGGGGGGACGCAGGATGCTTCACCACTGGTTTCATGGGGAATGAATAATAGGCCGCTTCAGTCAGCAGGGTGTTGATTGAAGCGGCCATTTATTTTGATCGGGAATCTACGTTGGGTTCGGAACCCGGATGTTAAGTTGCACTCAAAGCAGGAGAAAGAAACTTGGAAGTTGAATCCGGTGACTGGGGGTGTGGATTGGAGAGTGAAGAGGAGAGCCAAAAGAGCGCAATGGTGCCGTTGGAGGCAGCCGTCGAGAAGGAGATGCCGGCATATTTTCATCTGAAACCGGGGCAGAAAGGGACCCAGCAGTATGTGGAGCAGTACGGTGATGCGCTCGTCGGAGTTCGGTATCGGTATGACAAGGCTCGTGGTTTGCTGTTAAAAACCGTGGAGCTTGTCATCGAAGAGGATAGTCCGAAGGACCCGGCGCGGAGGCGCAGGAGCAGGAATTCGGAGCCGAAATGATCTCACGGGCAACCGGCTCGTCAGTCTGGATCCAGCGGGTTTGTAGACCTTTATTGGTGCTGATAAATATATTTATGTTAAAGAAGTAATCCACCATCTGTTGATGCTTTTCGAGGAGAGGTGTATGAAATCGCTATTGAATCTTAAGCCGGGTCAGAAGGGTACGAAAAAACTGATGGAAATTTATGGCAAGTCATTGCTATATGTCAGGTATCGGTACGATGAAGACCAAGGGGTTCGATTAAAAACGGTGGAATTAATTATCGAGAAAAAGCCGTGGCAGCCTTCTTTACGAATTCGGGATGAGGAGATTGTCCCCGTCAATGT
>JBGQDJ010000058.1:0-10095 GCA_041495805.1 Geobacteraceae bacterium | reverse complement strand
GTTCCCACCACAAGCGCACCGGCATGCAGGGGCGTCAATCCCCGGACGAGCTGACTCTGTTCGGCCACAATTTCTCCTGTAGTGATGATTTTTTTTGCATGGTGCGGAGACAGAGGACTTCAGCGGCAAAGCTCGCCGAAGGTAACATCCAGGATCTCTCCGCTGCTGTCGCTGTCATCATAATGCCACCATTCGCTCGCCAGCCTGTGAAACCCGGCCTTTTCCATGGTCTCCGCAAGGATCCGCCGGTTCTCGATAACCCTGGCAGGGAGGCGTGTCTCCCCGTGTCCGGCCCTGGGAGAAAAGTCGTCGAAGCCGGTCGGCATATCAAGCTCCTTTCCCTTCGCATCCACCAACGTGACGTCAACGGCATTGCCACGGTTGTGCCTGGAACCGGTTTTCGGATCTGCCACGAATCGCGGGTCAGGCACCAGTGACCAGAATAGCCTCTGGGCAGAGAGGGGTCGGTAGCAGTCCCACATCTTCAGGGAAATTCCTCGCTTGCGCAGCTCCCGTTGCGCATCGGCCACCTTTGCCGCTGTCTCCGGTCTCAGAAAACAGCGTCCGCAGTCGTAGATCCTCTTCCTCGTGAAGTTGTCATTTCCCGCGTAGCGCATCTCCACCACCACATCAGGCGCCATTGATCGCACATCCACAACGGGGATGCGCTTTTTTCCAGCGCCTTCCTCGATTAATGCCGGGGGAGGTAAACGCCACTCTTGCCAGACGCGATCGTAAACGTCGCGGGGGAGCTGAACCAGCGCCGGGTTTTCCCCTGGCTTCAGCCACTTCATGACCTTTGCCAGATCAACTTCGGCAAGGGCGGTGCAACCATAGGTAGGCTCTCCTGAAGATCGCCGGACATGCATGAAGATGCAGCTCCCTTCCCCCGGTATCGGCTTCTCCATGTTGTATCCGACGACCAGAAGAAGGCGGTAGACCTCCGGCATCTCCCACATCCGTTCGGAGGAGTTCCACTCCCCCTTCGCGGCGCCTGAGAAATCGCTCCCGTCAACGATCCGGTTGTAAAAGGGAGAAGAGCTGTCGTCTACGCAGTGGGTCCCTTCTCTGATGCCTTTGTAAGGGAGGGTCACTCCGTCCGGGGGGAGAGGCGGGAAACCCATGGCAAGGAAAATGGGGAATATCCCGGCCGGCGCCTTGCGGTCCCCTTCCCTCTTCAACAGCTCGCCGGGGGCGCGAGACGACGCCGTCGAATCCCAGCCAAGGCCGAGACTCCCGACCACAGCCGGCATCCCTTCTCCCAGCCGCTTCCAGGTCTCCCCTTTACGCTCGAAGAGATAGATATCAGCTCGGGATCCGCTCCACGAGTCGGTTACGGAGACAATGATCTGCCTGTGGCCGGAGGCGTCCTGCGAGTAACCGGTTTTTGGCGCAAGCAGGCAGAAGAGAAGAATAAACTGTATGAGGTGACGCAACATCCTGCTTCTCCCGGTGGTCTGACGTTGGGCAATATGCTAGGGAAATTTCAGCTGCTGTCAAGGATAATATCCATCCTCCAATTAAACCGCGACGGATTTGAAAGCCATAGTGGCCAGAGTAAGCAATCTTTAATATTATGGAGCATTTATTATTGTATTATTATTTGACTGCGGGAATTCCGGGTGATACACTCCTCTCATTAAAATCTGGCTTCAGATTGCCAGTTACCCCCCTCCCCGCTCCGGCGCTCCGAATCTTTCAAACTCAGAATGAGCGAATCAGCGATATATTTTTCTTTTCAAAGACCAATCACAGAGGAGGATGTATGCAAACCGTAAAAGAGATGCTCGCAAGCAAAGGGAGCGCTGTTTTATCCATTGCTCCGGATGCCAAAGTCAGCGACGCGCTCCGTTTCATGCTGGACAAGAATGTCGGAGCCCTTGTCGTTATTGAGAACGGAAACATCGTCGGAATTTTTTCGGAAAGGGATTTCGCGCGCAACGCGGTCGTCACATCCGGCGCATGCACCTCGCTCAATGTACGCGATGTGATGACATCCCAGGTCTTTTATGTGATGCCGGGCGACTCTATCGACCAGTGCATGGCGCTGATGACAAACAAGCGGGTAAGGCACCTGCCGGTTCTTGACAACAACGTGCCGATCGGGATGATCAGCATCGGTGACGTGGTGAACGCCATCATCAAGGAACAGGCAAAAACCATCGATCAGCTTGAACGGTATATCCGCGGCGGTTAAACCCATTCGTGAATCCGGCAGGTGTGCCCGGAATATCGAGGGCCGGTTTATCAATCAGGCTGGAATTTATTGAAGAAAACGACCGTTGCAGTTAGGAAATTTTGGAGGGGTTTGCATGAAAATGCAGGCCCTTTTCCCATGGTGCGTCAAGGTGTCTTCAGCGTTCCCGTCCGAAATGCATCTGCCCTGACCTGGGCAGGATTGTCTAATAGATGTGCAATTCCCGCCGACAAAGTTTTTTTATCGTATCCCAAGCCCGGACAAAACCCGCCAATCAGACTCCCTCTTAATTGGCATGCTCTGTGTAAAGCAGATAATTGGAGGATTTAGAACATGGAAAAGATCATAAATGGTGTCCCCCATATTCCCATAGAAGATGCTGCCGGGGAGTTGAAGACTACACACCTGCGGTTGCTGATGCTGATCAAACGAGATGTAATGAAGGGTTGCCAGGTGGATGGGGAATGGTACGTGGAGAAGAGCACCATAGGCTGCTTCAGAAGTTACGAAACGGATGACGCAAAGCCGGGTGGGTGCAATGGGACGTGCGCTTCCGGCGGATGCGGCTCTGAAAATTGACGGACATGGTTTAAGTCGCTGGCAGGGTAAGGAGACTTTTTGTCAATGCGGATGTTCAACTCATACCCGGTTGCGCAACATGCAAAGTAAAGGAGGAACCATCTTGGGCATTGCAATCAAACCGTCCGATCTGTTCTACAAATATCCAAAGGATACGTCAAGCCGGCACGAACCTAAGTTCAATGGCAAACCGGACCCCAAGCCTTTCAACCGTGACGACCTGTACGAAGTACTCCCCATGCTCGAAAAGGTCATGGATGAGCTTGGACGCGATGATGCCCGCACCCTCCACTCCATGGAGGAGATCATGATTCGAAACATGCCCGGCTGGATCGTCTCCAGGGAAGAGGTATTCGATTTCCTGCTTGGTTCCATGCGCGACGTCCTTGAGGAGAGTTGACAGAAAAAGGCGGAGGGAAAACACCCTCCGCCTTTTTTAACTTAAATACCAAATCTACATCTTGTGGCACTTCTCACAGTTTTCCTTCACCGTGAAGGCGTCCTTGCCGTTATGGCAACCACCGCAGGAGTTCCCCGCCTCCAGTCCAGCCATTCCGAAATGTTTTACCCCTGCTTTGTAGGGAAACCGTCCGGTGTGGCAATCCGCGCATTTGTACATTCCCAGATGGAATTCGTGGCTGAACTTGACATCCCCTCCATCTGTCTTGAAGGTGATGTTCGCAGGCTTGAACCCCTTGTGACAACGGTCGCAATTGCCGGCAACGGTGAATGCGGCCTTGTCGTTATGGCAGAACCCGCATGCTTTTCCCTGTCCCATGACGGCCATGGTGAACTGGTTCGGAGTTGCCTTGTAGGGAAAGACCTTGGTATGACAATCCTTGCATGAATATGAGCCTACGTGGAATTTATGGCTGAATTGGGCATCGGTTGCACCCTTCACCTTGAATTCGATCTCCCTTGGTGTCATCCCCTTGTGGCACCGTCCGCAATTGCCGGCTACGGTGAAAGCGACCTTGTCATTATGGCAGGCGCCACAGGTCTTTCCCTTTTCCATCTCGGCCATGGTGACCTTCTTTTCCTTGCCGGTTATCACCTTGCCGTTGTGGCAACTCTTACACTTTCCGCCGGTTTTCGCTATGTGGAGCTCATGACTGAATGCCGCTTCAGTCGCTCCCTTTGGCCGATAGGTTATGCTTCTCGGCTTACCCTTGTGGCAACTAACGCAATCCTTTTCCGAGGAGACGCTGAACGCCTTGATGCCGGTATGACAGGACCCGCAGGCCTTGGTCTTTTCCATCTCCGCCATTGTGTAATGTCTGGGCTCTTTTATGTTGAATATGGTATTGTGGCAGATCCTGCAGTTGTTGTGATATTTGGCAAGATGGATGTCATGGCTGAAGACCACCGGCTCGGCGTTTTTGAACTTGAACAGGATGTCTTTGGTTTCCGTTGCGTATGATGAGGTTGAGGAGAGTATTCCGATGATAAGCGCCAGCAGGGTGATACTTAACTTCATGTTGTGCTCCTTGGGAATTGGATAACCCATTGAATTCATAGCGAGTAACTATACACTGCCATTTATAAAACGTCAATTTAAATGTTGACTGACAAGGCCTTAGGTGCTCTAATTATATGTAAGAGTTGGTAAAAGGCGGGAGATGAGGCAAATCATCCACCTGAATTTTATGTGCCGGGGAGAGAGGGATGAGATATTTCGTTTTGCTGGCAGGTGTCATGTTTATGGTTGCTGTTGCACATGCAGAGATCTATCAGTGGACCGACAGAGGTGGAGAGGTGCATTTTACCGACAATGTCGACAAAGTCCCACCCAATTACCGGAGTAAGGTACGGAAAACGGATCCGGAACCGGTAATCCAGATTAAGGAAACGCCTGCTGAAGCAATCGCCCCGAGTATGGGGAATAGTCCCTCAACATATGGCGGACACGATGAAATGTGGTGGCGCTCAAGCTACAGAAAGCTGCATGAAGAGGTGAAAAACATTCAGGATAATCTGCCGAAGAAAAGGGACAAGCTGACGGAACTGAGGCGCAAGAAGATAATCTATTCAAAGCCGAGTGGCAGGATTGCCTATTATGACCTGTTAAAGGAAATCGATCGTGATGAGGCTCGGGTGACGGAGTTGCAGAAGCAACAAGCAAACATGGATACTGAAGCGGCCAAGGCCGGTGTTCCCCTTGGATGGCGGCAGTAGCCGCGGAAAGCAATCAAAGGAAGAGAAATAGGGTTTCCGTGACTGTTTCACAATGACAGTGATCAACACGAACCGCTTTATCTCTTAATGCTTCTGTTCAAGCTCAAGATCAAGGCGCTTCAGTTTTTCAATATTCTGTCGAAGTTCCTGGTTTTCCTTTGACAACGACTGGCTTTCCTTGGACAACGACTGGTTTTCTTTCGATAATGCCTGGTTCTGGTTTTTTATGTTCTGTATCTGCCGGCGGTGCTCCGCGGTTGTTGAAAGCAGTTCCGCTACCGGGGTCGCCATTCCTGCCCAGGAGCTGTAAGCATATTCCTTACTCAGCCGTTGAATGTAATGCTGGGCAAGTTGAATGAATTCCTTATCATTGTCCTGACCATTAATAAGATAAAGCATGCTGAGCCGGAACAACGCCTCATCGGTTATGCCCGGGACCCCCTGTTCCGCGCAGAGTGCCTTCAGCGATTCCACGGCGGCTGATAATTTGCCCTCCTTCTGGAGCTTCACGGCCACGGCAAGCTTCTTTTCCTGGTTGTGGCGAAAAATGGATTGATTGTCTCCTATTTTCAGCGTTGCACAGGCATTCAATCCCAGGGTAAATAGTATTATAGTCGCGAGTTTTCTCATCGCGTTTTTCTCCGCCGATTGATCATGTAGTTGCTCCCAGGTATTCCTTTCACGTAATCCTTGATCTCTGCCGTTGTTTGCGCAATATCGACCGCCGACTCGTATTCTCCATCCTGACAGATGACAACAGCAATCGAAACGGTCATGATCGGGAAAGACCGCGGTACGCCGTAACGGTCGATCCCCTCTATCCCCCCACGCGCCAGGTCTTCAGGTCCATAGTGGGCGACAATCCCTTCGGCAAATTTCTTGATTACTTCTTCGCAGACTGACGAAACATTTTCCTGATCCATCACCACGATGAAATCATCTCCGCCTATATGACCGACAAAGGCATCTTTATCGGAATGATTCCGCACAACCTCAAGGATGATGTCTCCCGCCATTTTGATAACGTCACTCCCCTTGATATAACCGTAGACATCGTTGTAGGATTTCATATTGTCCAGGTCCACATAACAGACCGCGAATGGTTTCCCTTCCGCTACCCTTTTGTTCAGGACCTGCTCAATGACGATATTGCCCGGAAGCCGTGTCAATGGGCTGGCGTCGATGTTCATCTGTTCCACGACCTTCAAACGTTTGGCCATGCGGGTAAAATCATGGGCAAGATCACCGATTTCATCACCTGGAGGGATCTGCGGGTCATAATCGAAATCACCCTCGGCAATCCGGTGGGTTGCCCTTTTAAGCTTGTCGATGGCCGTCGAGATGTTGAATATAAACATGGCGGCAATCCCTATCGCTAGAATGAATCCTGCCATGGAAAAGATGAGAGTCCACCTTACGGTGGTGTTTTCCTGGCGGTCGGCATCCTCCAGTTTGGCGTTCAGTTGTATCTGCTGATTGACTGAAAAGGTGTCGATTGCGTTCAGCACGTTCTGTGCGGAGGGCTTGTGTCTGGACAATGCGCCGGAATCGCCATGAAACATGAGTTGAACGGTTGACTGGTAATTCCGGTATTCAAGGACGATTCCCGCGATTACTTCACTGTGCTTTTCCCGCTGCAATTGTTGTATGGTCCTCAGGAATTCGCTTTCCCGCTTTTTGAACAGATCAATGAATTCAGTGCTTTTCAGTATCTCGTATCTGCCGGCATAACCCTCCTGGGCCAGGAGGGACTGGCGCAGCATATTGGCGGATCGTAACAGGACCAGGTCGTTTTTTGCGATGTCCCTGACGGTCTTGTTAAGGGAATACAGGCCGGTAAAGGTAAAGACCAGTGTCACCATGGCGAGAAATGCCGTAACGGCAAATCCGACGATAAGTTTCTGGACCAGCGTAAATTTTATGAAATGAGATTTTGGGTTCATATGTCGATCTTCTTAGAGGCTTTAAAAAAAATATTGTATGCCAGAGGGGGAAATATGTCAATTAATGACTCTTCATTCCTTATTTTTACTATCTGCGGCTCTTTCCCGTAAGAGGGTCCGGTCATATCAGTCCCTGCAAGCTTTATCCGGCTGATTAACTGTCATCGAAAGCCGGATTTGCGGTTGCGGCCCGTTTATACCTGTGTTATATATGAACGATTCACGATTGTTGGAGAAGTATCATGACCGGTCTTGACAGGATCATCGAGAATGCCCTTGCAGAGGACATTCATACCGGAGACATAACCACGCTTTCGGTAGTGAAGGAAAGGCATGAAGCACGGGCGCGGTTGATTGCCAAGGAACCGCTGGTCCTGGCTGGCGTGGATGTTGCGGCAAGGGTTTTTCATATGCTCGATCCCCGCATCCTCTTCACACCCCGCTTTCACGACGGCGATATGCTCGGTACAGGCGACATCATCGCTGTATTGCTCGGTGACGCTTCCATGCTTTTGCAGGGGGAGCGGGTTGCCTTGAACTTGCTGCAGCGGATGTGCGGTGTTGCCACACTGACCGCCCGTTATGTCGCTGCTGTGAAGGGGACAGATACGAGGGTCGTTGATACCCGGAAAACCGCACCAGGCTTAAGGACTCTCGATAAATACGCGGTCCGCGCCGGTGGAGGATCAAATCATCGTTTCGGACTGTACGATGGTGTGCTGATCAAGGAAAACCACATCACTGCCGCCGGCGGGATCACAATCGCAGTGGAGCGGGCCCGCGATTATATTCCACATACCATAAAGATAGAGGTGGAGACCGAAAATCTGGCCGAGGTGTCGGAGGCCTTGGCCTGTGGCGCCGATATCATCATGCTTGACAATATGGATACCGCCACGATGCGTTCGGCGGTGGAGTTGATTGCAGGCAGGGCGCTGGTGGAAGCCTCGGGAGGCGTGAATCTGGAAACGGTCAGGGAGATTGCCGAAACCGGCGTGGATATTATCTCCGTAGGCGCCCTGACTCATTCGTGCCGGGCCATGGACATATCCATGCTGCTGGAGGGGAGTTGAAGGATCTGATCAGCCGGGACATGGAAAGCGGCGAGCAGCCGCTGAGCCGGAAGATCCTCGGACTTTTCCTGGGAAAAAGAGGAGATGTCGTTTCCGGTGAGGAAATGAGCGCCGCATTGAATGTCTCCCGGACCGCGGTATGGAAACATGTCCGATCGCTCAAGGAGTTGGGGTGCCGGATCGATGCGGTCCCCTCCCGAGGGTATCGTCTGGTTGCCGTGCCGGACCTCCTCATTCCCGAAGTGATAGCCGCCGGCCTTAAAAGCGCCAGGATCGGCCGGAATCTTGTCTGCTTCAGGGAGACCGGTTCCACCAATGAAGCGGCTTTCAAACTGGCGGAAGAAGGAGCTGAAGATGGGACAGTTGTGGTCGCGGAAACCCAGCGGCGAGGCAAAGGGAGACTCGGCAGGCAATGGGAGTCGCCGGCCGGTGTAAACCTTTACTGTTCGGTAATCCTTCGCCCTCCTATCCTGCCGGCCAGGGCCGCGCAAATGACTTTTCTTTCATCTGTTGCGGTAGCCAGGGCGATAGCTGCCGAAACTTCTCTGAGCCCTTTTATCAAATGGCCCAATGATTTGTTGATAAATGGAAAGAAAGTGGCTGGACTGCTCAACGAGATGAGCGCCGAAACCGAAAAGGTGAACTTCATCGTCCTCGGCATCGGCGTCAACATCAACATGAAACGAGAGCAGTTCCCAGGCGGTCTGCGCCACCCTGCCACTTCTCTTTTTCTGGAAACGGGTAAACCGGTCAACAGGGCCGATTTCACCCGCGCACTTCTTGAAGCGCTCGACCTTCTTTATAGCGCCTATCTGGACCATGGTTACGGACCGGTCAGGGAAGAGTGGCTGGCGCGATGCAATTTTCTCGGCAAGCGGGTCAGGATTTCATTTCAGGACAATGAATCGACCGGTACGGCAAAGGGGATCGACGAGGACGGGGCGCTTCTGGTCGAACTGGCGGACGGCAAGTTGGAGAGGGTGCTGGCGGGGGATGTGACTATACTGCGGTAGCTGGTGGCTGGTGGCTGGTGGCTGGTAGCTGGTAGCTGGTGGCTGGTAGCTGGTGGCTGGTAGTTGGTGGGTTTTGACTAGCAACCAGCAACCAGCGACTGCCTTTGGAGGTTCTTTGCTTTTAGTCATCGATGCGGGAAACACCAACATAGTTCTCGGTATTTATGACGGAGAGCAGTTGCTTAGGAATTGGCGGATATCCACCGACAAGTCAAAGTCCGCGGATGAATACGGCATTCTCTTTAATAACCTGCTGGTCCTTACCGGAATAGGTCTGGCCAACATCACCGACATAATCATTTCATCGGTAGTCCCCACCCTGACCGGAGTACTGGAGCGACTCTCCTGCAACTATTTCGGGATAAAGCCCCACCTGGTCGGGCCCGGCATCAAAACCGGCATGCCGATCCATTATGACAATCCCAAAGAGGTGGGCGCGGACCGGATCGTCAACGCGGTTGCCGGTTACGAGAAATTCAAGACATCGCTGATCATCGTCGATTTCGGCACAGCCACAACCTTTGATTATGTGAACGGGAAAGGCGAGTATTGCGGCGGCGCCATAGCTCCAGGGCTGATGATCTCCATGGAGGCGCTGTTCCAGAAGGCAAGCAAGCTGCCGTGGGTTGAGATCGTCAAGCCTCCCGGAGTCATCGCGAAAAATACGGTCAACTCCATGCAGGCGGGGATATATTACGGTTATATCGGGCTGGTGGATGAAATAGTGGGCAGGATGAAACGGGAGTCCAGGGAGAACCCGAAAGTCATTGCCACTGGGGGGCTTGCGGGGCTGATTGCCCCGGAGTCAAAAACTATCGATGCAGTGGAAGAATATCTCACACTGGAAGGATTGCGCATACTCTATTTGAGAAACAGGGACGTATGAAAAAACAGGTAAAGGTAAATTTTAACTAAAGGGGGTAGTATGGCAAAGTATGACACCGCAACATTGAGAAATATCGGAATTGTTGCCCATGGCGTGGCAGGCAAGACCTCCCTCGCCGAGGCGATTCTTTTTACGTCGGGGATGACCGACCGCCTGGGCCGGGTCGATGACGGCACGTCCAACCTGGATTATGAGCCCGAGGAAATCAAGAGAAAGATAACGATGACCT
>JBGQDJ010000057.1:0-10192 GCA_041495805.1 Geobacteraceae bacterium | reverse complement strand
TGCGACACCCAAAAAGACAGATATGATCATAAACCTGCGGGCTGCCAAGGCGCTTGACCTCCATATCCCCTTCCAAGTTTTGAGTGTCGCAACCAGAATAATGAAATAGAAACCGTTCCTTCGTAATAAGCCGTCAAACCGCAAATGACTGCTCTCCGGATATCATGCAATTATATTGTAACGCCAGGTCAGGTTGGCGCCGGAATATCAAAAAGGCCTTTGTTGCTTTATACTAAACCTGTAATTATGGTATAAGGAGAGATGTGGGAAAGATATTGATCATTGATGACGACGCAACTTTTTTGAAGATTCTGGGCCAATACATCCATGAATATTACCCGTTGTTGCACGTGGAGACCTGTATTGACCCGGTCAAGGCCCTGGCTGCCATTAGAATGAAGGACCTGGACCTGCTACTTGTGGACCTGGAGATGCCTACGCTGGACGGGTCCAAGATCTACAAGTTTGCGACGGATTCAGGCATCGACAAAAACAGGATTGTCATCCTTTCAGGTCGCGAGGCCGACTATCTCCATGAGAAATTCCCGATGGGCACTTGTCTTGCGGTTCTTAACAAATTTGAAGCAAGACAGAAGTCGGTGCTGGATATGATTTTCACTTCCTTGCAGGATAAGCAGTGCAAGGAGCGGAATTCGCCGGAGTGATTATGAAACATAAATGGTCCTGGCCAGGATTGATAATTGCCGCTGGAAGAGGTCAGGATGTCCGATTAAAGGCAACCACTCAGGGTTGCCCCTACATGATCAGATTAAAGGAGCAATAAATGTTCAGAGAAGAAGTGGAACGAATTGAAGAGCTCGCGGTACGGATTAACAAGTTACGGGGGTCTCTTTGACATCGATAGCAAGCGGGAGGCCATTCTGGAATTGGAGGCGGGCATAGCCGCCCCCGGTTTCTGGGACGACGCTGAAAATGCCCAGAAGCTTCTTAAGGAAAGGACTGTTTTAGACAAGATCGTAGAGAACTGGGACCTGCTCCGCCGCAAAGAGGAAGATATCCGGGAACTTATCGAGCTGGGTGGTGAAGCAGAGGATGAAGATACACTGACGGAGGTGAAAAAGTTAAACGAGGAACTGGAGAATGGGGTTGCCCAGGCAGAATTTCAGAAAATGCTTTCCGGGCCTCATGATCGCAGTTCCTGTTTCGTTTCCATAAATGCCGGAGCAGGAGGCACCGAATCTCAGGATTGGGCGGAGATGCTGCTGCGGATGTACCTCCGTTATTGCGAGCGCAAGGGATGGCGGACGGAGATCACCGATTACCAGGCCGGAGAGGAGGCAGGAGTAAAGGGAGTGACCTTCTACGCAAATGGCGAATTCGCCTATGGCTATCTCAAGGCCGAGGCGGGCATACATCGCCTTGTGCGGATTTCTCCCTTTGACTCGAATGCCCGTCGTCATACCTCCTTTGCTTCGGTCTTCGTATTTCCGGAGATCGAGGATGATGTGGAAGTCAAGATCAGCGATTCAGACCTGCGGGTTGATACCTACCGTTCCAGCGGCGCGGGTGGTCAGCATGTAAATACTACTGATTCCGCCATCAGAATCACACATATGCCTTCCGGAATCGTGGTTGCCTGCCAGACAGAACGGAGCCAGCACATGAACCGGGCGACCGCCATGCGTGTACTTCGGGCAAAGCTGTATGAACGGGAAATGGAAGAACGAGAGGCAAGGGCCGTTGAAATAGGCGGCGAGAAGAAGGAAATCGGCTGGGGGAGCCAGATCCGTTCCTATGTCCTTCATCCATACAAAATGGTAAAAGACCTCCGCACCGGGGTGGAGACAGGTAATCCGGACGGGGTCCTTGACGGCGATCTGGAGGAGTTCGTGGTTGCTTATCTTATGGGTGTAAAAAGAAACATGAGCCCCGAGTAGTGTATTCCGTAGAATTAAATAAACCAGTTCCATCCGAAAGCTCCGGATGGAAACAAACAATATACGTACAGTGCGACAGGATAAATCACAACTCTGGTGAATCCTGCTTTTAACTGCTATAATTATCCCGATTCATTCTATATGATTTCAGACCAGGTTGAATTGCATCCTGTATCGACGGGATTCTTCCCGTGGTAAATGGATCCGCTGCAAAGTGGCCTCCATGCATGATGCGTTTTATGTGGTTATAATGGCAGCTCTGCGATCCAAGGTATCAAAGTGACTCGAATAATTATCTCATCCTGGCTTTTCTGTATTATCATGATGCTCGTCGCGACTGGTTGCGCCTCTCAATTGAAGGAAATGAAGGGAATTTCGCGAGTCGGATATTCCATCCAGGTGGGAGCATTTACCGAAGTGGAGAATGCCGAGCGGTTGACTTCCAAGCTTCAGGGGAAAGGTATAGATGCGTTCTACTTCAGGAAAGAAAACGGCTACTATGCTGTCCGTTTCGGCGACTACACCTCAAGGGAGGCGGCGCGGAGGGGTGCGGGAAAACTTGTCGCCGAGAAGATCATCGGCGCCTACTTTATAGCTTCACCCCGTGAAATTTATCTTAGCGGAAGGAAAGAGCCCGGGCATTCCGGCAAAGTATCGCTTCCCAGATCAGGTTCCGGTCCTGAAATGGGAGGCATTGCCGCGCGGACTGCCGAGCGATTCGTCGGAATCCCATATCAATGGGGTGGAAACAACGTTGTTGAGGGGATGGATTGCAGCGGTTTTGTACGGGCTGTATATAACCTGTGCGGGGTCAACATACCGAGGACCTCAATGGAGCAGTTCCGGACAGGTGAATATGTCGGCAGAGGATTTCTCAAGGATGGGGATCTTGTCTTTTTCGGCAGTTCGGATGTCTCAATTAATCATGTGGGGATATATGTGGGGAACGGACGTTTTGTCCATGCTCCACGCAGGGGGGACGAGATAAAGGTATCGTCGCTGGAAGATGCCTATTTTATGAAGAAGTTTATCGGAGCTAGGCGATATTTCTGAACAGGCAGTGGACAGCGGGCAGTGAGCTGCTCATATATGTAAATATTTGATAAAGAGGTAATCATGGCTATAATCAAACCATTTCGGGCGCTTCGCCCTCCACGTGAGATTGCCCCATTGGTGGCGGCGTTTCCCTACGACGTCATGAATACGGCTGAAGCGCGGGAAATGGCTGAAGGTAATCCATACAGTTTTCTACATATTTCGCGCCCGGAGATTGATCTCCCTTACGATATGGATCCTTATTCCGAACAGGTTTACCTGAAAGGACAAGCGAAACTGGAAGAGTTCAAACATAAAGGTATACTGGTACAGGACGATACCGAATGCTACTACGTCTACCGGCAACGGATGGGAACCATTACCCAGACCGGACTTGTGGTTTGCGCCGGGGTGGACGATTATCAACGCGGTGTGATAAAAAAGCACGAATTGACCCGTGCAGACAAGGAAGAGGACCGGGTTAAACATATCGATTATCTGGATGCCAATGATGAACCGGTTTTTTATACATACTGCAGCGACAGCAGCAACAAGGCCATAGCCGCTCAGATCGAAGAGATTGCCGGGAGGGAACCGGTTTATGATTTTGCCACTGAAGATGGACTGGCCCATACCCTTTGGGTCATTGACGACAGGGTGGAGATAGCCCGCTTTACCGGTTATTTTGCCGAAATACCCTGTCTTTATGTGGCAGACGGTCATCACCGGAGCGCTGCCGCAAGCAGGGTTCGGGAAATTCGGAGAAACAGCAATCCTGGACATAAAGGTGATGAGGAGTACAACTTTTTCCTTACGGTGATTTTTCCTGACAAAGAGATGAATGTTATGCCCTATAACAGGGTGGTGAAAGATCTGAACGGGCATAATATTGCGGAATTCATGGTGGCGATGGCCAGAAAATTTGAAATAACACCAGTCAGGCAGCCCCTTAATCCTGTCCAACGGCATCAGTTCGGCATGTTTCTGGCGGGGAAATGGTATGAACTTTTACCGAAAGAAGGTTCGTTCGATGAGAATGACGCTGTTGCCAGACTGGATGTTTCCATCCTCCAGGATAACCTGCTGAATCCGGTCCTTGGCGTCAGAAATCCACGCAACGACCAGCGCATACATTTCGTCGGCGGCATCCGGGGCCTGGAAGAACTGGAGCGACTGGTGGACAACGGGGAATATCAGGTGGCCTTCTCACTTTATCCGACTTCAATTGGAGAATTAATAAAACTTGCTGACGCAGGGAAAATAATGCCGCCTAAATCAACCTGGTTTGAACCGAAATTGAGGAGCGGACTCTTTTTACACCCGCTCAGGTAACTCCGGATAGAACAATCTGCAGCTGTGCAGCCTTGCATTTTGCTGCTCGAGCATCTCTTTGTGAGGACAGCCATCCATGTCAGGGAATAACATGCGTCTACTTTTGGCTCTTTTGACCCTGTTTTTGCTCGAGATGCCGGCCAATGCGGCAAACAGGCATGTCACTCTTTATCTGGATGGCGCGCGGGTGGAAAACGAAACGGAGATACTCAAAGAGAACGCGGAGATTCCGCTGCCGTCAGCCATCAATGATGGATCTTTGCGTATAAAGCCATTGGATGGTTATGTTATCGAACGGGTTGATATTGTCCCGGCCAGAACTGATCCTGGAATTCTCAGAGAGATGGCGAAGATTTCTGAACGAAGGGATGCGCTTTCCGATCGTTTGAAAGCCCTTGATGCAAGAGAGTCCATCTTTATGGCTGCGGCTAAATCACAGAGCGCCAAGGCCCCGCGCAAAACCAAGACCAATCAGGAACCGCTTACTGCCGTCAAGCAGGGTACCGAATTCGCAATTGCCCAGTTGGAAAGTGTCTTCCGTGCCAGGCGTATTGCGGAAAGCGAGCTCAAATCCTTGGATGCTCGACTGGCGCTATTGAGAAAGGATGCGAACGGAATTGTCGCCAGGGTCAAGCTATCAAGAAAAGGGGGCCGGATAGCGGTCTCATATCTTCGCTCTGATCTGAAGTGGATACCTGCCTATGATTTCAGACTTAACAACAGCGGCGAAGCCAATGTTGTGATGCATGCCGTTCTACCAAAATTGGAAAAGGGGGCCAAGGTATCTGTAATTTCCTCTCTCCTAGCCGATGCTACTAATGAAATGGCAATACCCGTCATTTCAGAAAACTTCCCGCCTGTTGCTACATTCATTTTCACGGTCGAACAGGAGAAAATATCTTCGATGCCAGTGCCTTCAATTTCGTTCAGGTTCAGGAATATTTCAACAAAAAAACTGCCTGCGGGCGAAGCATCATGCTATATGAAGGGAGAATATCTGGGGAAAGCCGATTTCAGCGGGTCCTTGCCTGGTGAAACCGGAGCGCTGGTTTTCGGCAAGTAATTGTCTATCAAAGAACAAAGTGCGTCTTATGGGCGTCTTATGGAATTTCTGAGAAAATTAAAGTTGCCTCGAAAAATGCTGACAAATAACCAAAACGCAATTTGCGGCTTGTTCTGGAGAGGCTAAAGTTCGTAATTAATTATTATCAAACATGGGAATGATTAAATTACGTCAAATGGCCGGGTTAATTTAGCAAAAAGGGCTTGCATTCTATAGAATAATTTGTTAGATATGAGACAATATATTTAATAGTTGTTTAATTCTCTGGTTCTGTCAGAAAGGAGGAACTCTAGCCATAGTGGCTGCTGATTTGCATATATTTACGTGATAATGCGGTATATCTGATTTTACCCATTTTCAAAATTAAAATATAATGCTGGGATAACGATAATACTAAACCATCTGTGAAGGTGGGACGGAAAGCCCATTGGGTCTCCAGAAGACAGCCGGGTTGCCGAAATATCAACTGATATTGTTTTGGCAATCCGGTTTTTTATTAACCTTATAGTGTGATTATCAGATAACTAAGCAGTATCATTAGTCTATTGATAAAAATGAGATATGACATAAAAGAACATTTTATATAATTATAATAAATTACTTGACATTTGGTTTATTTCTTGTTAATTCCACAGAAAACTTATCAAGTGCAAGGAATAATATGAAACATAATAACAATGTCAAAATCATTCGCGAAAAACGGCTGATGAGCAAAGCAGAGTTGGCAAGGATGGCAGGTGTTTCTTCGGTGACAATCGATCGTATTGAGCGTGGCGCTGAATGCCGCATGGAAACCAAGAGGAAGATTCTTATTGCGCTTGGCTTTGATCTGTCTGAAAGAGATAAGGTTTTTGAGCAATAAAATCTGAAATAGGAACTATTTATGTTTTTATCCATGAAAAAAGAAATAATCGGCATCGACATCGGATCAAGCTCAGTCAAGCTGGTACAGCTAAAGGAGCAGAAAGGCGCTTTTACTCTTCAAAATGTGGGCATTTTGCCACTGCCGCTTGAAGCTATTGTCGATAATACCTTGATGGATAGTTCATCTATTGTAGAAGCCATTAAAAAGCTATTCAAAAGCCTAAATATAAGAGTAAAAGACGCTGCCTGTTCAGTGTCGGGAAATTCGGTGATCATAAGAAAAATTTCGTTACCTGCAATGCCTCCTGAAGAACTCGAAGACCAGATCCACTGGGAAGCGGAGCAATATATCCCGTTCGATATCAATGATGTGAATATTGATTTCCAGATCCTCGCTTCCGACCAGAACGATCCTTCGAAAATGGAGGTTCTCCTGGTTGCCAGCAAGAAGGAAATCATAAATGATTACCTGGCCGTTTTCAATGAGGCAGGTATCAATCTTGCGGTTGTAGATGTTGATTCTTTTGCAATTCAGAATGCATTTGAACTTAATTATGATATTGGATCTGAAAATGTTGTTGCTTTAATAAACATCGGCGCCAGTATAATGAACCTGAATATTATCAAAAATGATATTTCTCTATTCACACGAGATGTCCAGATGGGGGGCAATCTCTATACCGAGGAGATTCAGAAGCAGTTCGGCGTGAGCAGTGAAGAAGCTGAAAAAATGAAGATATCAGAGGTCTCCTCTGACCAGTCAAAACTCAAGGAAACAATTTCCCGAGTCAACGAAACGCTTGCCATGGAGATGCGCAGGTCGCTGGATTTTTACAACACCACCGCCGGTGAAGGAAAAATCAATAATGTTTACTTGAGCGGAGGTGGCGCTAAAACGCCCATGCTGGTGGAAGCAGTTCAACAGAGACTTGGCCTGCCGGTAGAAATCCTGAATCCATTTCTAAACGTTAAAATTAATGAAAAGGAATTCGACCCGGAATATCTGAACGAAATAGGGCCTCTTGTTACTGTTGCTGTGGGGCTGGCGACGAGGAGGTTTGGGGATAAATGATAAAGATCAATTTACTACCTGTCAGGGCAGCGAAAAAGAAGGAGTCGGCCAGGCAACAACTTTCCATTCTGGTTCTTTCCGTAATCGCAGTTGTTGTCATTTGCCTTGGTATTTATTCTGTTACGCTTGCCAAGATCAGCACGGCACAGGATGAAATATCTAAGTCTGAACAAGAGATTAAAAGCCTTAAAGAAAAAATCGGTGAAATAAATAACATAAAAAAATTCCAGGAAGAGGTTAGAAAGAAACTGGGTATTCTTGATCAGTTAAGACAGGACAAAACCGGTCCGGCGAACAGGCTTGAGCAAATGAGCAATGCAGTCCCGGAAAAAGTCTGGTTGACGAAATATTCGGAAAATGGGAGAAATATATCACTTGCAGGAATAGCTTTCAATGAAGAGCTTATAGCCGAGTTTATGCGCAAACTTCAGGAGTCTAAAGAATTCCAGAATGTAGAATTGCTTGTATCTGAGCAATTGGATATAAAAGGCTTAAAAGTAAAAAAATTCGAAATTTCCTGTGCAATGAAATCAAGTAAGATTGCAGAACCGGAAACACCTAAGAAGAAGTGAACACAGCTGTCTCTTTCATCGTTAAGATTGACGCCGGTTATATTGCACTGAAAAGACAGAGGACAACCCATGAACCCGAGTGTTGAAAAAATATTTGATAAAGTTTTTAAACTTCCGAATAAGCAGAAAGCGGCCCTTCTACTATTAACACTTATCTTTGTAGGTGCAGCGTTATTTTTCTTACTTATAAAACCCAAATACGAGCAATTTAAGTCGTTGCAGGTTAAACTCAATGATCTACAGAATCAGATTCAGGAAAATAAGAAAATTGCAGATAATCTGCCAAAGCTTAAAAGAGAATATGAGCAACTAAAGAGAGAATTGGACGCAGCCCTAACTGAATTGCCAAATCAAAAAGAGATACCTTCACTTCTCACAAGTATAACAAATGTAGGTAAAAGCTCCGGCCTTTATTTCCTTCTCTTCAGACCGAAGCCTGAGCAGCCTAAGGATTTTTATTCAGAGGTACCCGTTGATATAGTAATTTCCGGATCTTTCTACAACGTTGCCAATTTCTTTGTCGCTGTTGGTAATCTGCCGCGCATCGTGAATATTAACAATGTTGTTGTCAGTGACATAAAGGATACTGGTGGACGCACCATGATGAAAGTTAATTGTCTGGCGACGACTTTCCGTTTTCTGGAAAAGAAAGAGACCAAGGATACCAAGGATGAAAAAAAGAAAAAATAACTTTAACTTAATTATTTTGTTGATATCCGCTCTGTTAATAACGTGGGGGTGTAATAAGAAGGAACAGCCTGTTTCTACTACCCCCCATCATGTAACGGCAATCAAGGTGACACCGCCGGTTCAAACACAGCAGTCAACAGCTAATGTTTCAGTGAAAAGTTCACCGTCACATGATTTCACTAACCGGAAAGACCCATTCAAGCCTTTTGTGATTGCTAAAACACAGCCTGAAATAAAGAAAACTTCTTCCAGGACAGCTCAACTGCTGCCGATTCAAAGCTATGAAGTGGAAAAGTTCAAGATAGCCGGTATAATTGTCGGCCTTAAAGAAAACAGGGCACTTGTAATAGACCCATCAGGCAAGGGTTATGTGGTGAAGCAGGGGATGCTGATCGGTGATAATGACGGCCGGATTACGAAGATTACAGCAACAATGATTGAAGTGCTTGAGAACTATCGTGATGACAATGGACATTCCAAAAGCAGAACTGTAAAGCTTACTCTCCCCCAGAAAAAGTAAGGAGACTTCCGGATGATAACTCGTGCAAAGAAATTAATTTTCGATTCTGCTGTAACCTTATTCTTACTGGTGGTATTTGCCGGATGTGCTCAGACAAGGGCGAATATAAAGGATGGGGCCCCTGTAGAAAAAAACGGGGCTGCCGCTATTCAAGCCATTAAAGTTGAAGCCGATGCATCGCAGGTCGAAGTATCAGCAGATAAACCCCTGTCTTACACGTATTACAAAACGAGTGATCCCCCCAGAATTGTGATTGACCTGGCCCAAACCGAACCTGGTTCGGCTAGCAAGACTCTTGAAGTGAATACAGGAAATATCAAGCGCATTGATGTTGCAAAGCATGAATTCACTGGCGGCTTTTTGAGCAGAATCGAGATTATTCTAACAAAAGAGGATAGTGATTTCTCTGTTACTACAGATTCTGTAGATAAAGGCAAATTACTGATAAATTTTGCCAAACCTTCTGTTGAAGTAAAACAGGCTTCTGAGCCTAAGGAAGAAACAAAGACTGCTCCTGCCATTGAAATGGTGAATCACACTGCGACTCAGCAGCAAAACGATCCTCAAGCGATAAAAAGTGATCCAAATCCTGTAACGGAAAATAAGGACGCACAAGTTACACCTGCAGTTGTCCCGGATACTTTAAAGGAAGAAAAACAACCCTCAATTGAGACAAACAAACCTCTTGAACAGCCGGTTGGACCCAAAGTCACATCAACAGAGCAACCGAAGATATTGCGCGCTGTTAACGCAGGTGATGATGGAATAGACATAAATGTTCCTGGCGGGGTTGAAAACTTCAATGCGTTCAAGCTAACAAAACCTGATCGTCTTGTTTTGGATTTGCAGGGTGTAAAAAGCGGAATAGCTGTAAAAACAATAGCAATCGACAAATTTGCAGTTGGACAAGTGAGACTTGGAATTTATCCTGACAAGATCAGAATTGTCATGGACGCAGCAAAAGGCTCCCTACCACCTTATCAGGTGATAAAAGGTGCGGAAGGATTGAAGATTATTTTTTCAGCCGCTCTTGCTCCGGCAGTCGTCTCCGGTGGGAAAGAGCTGCCCATGGAACATGAAAAATCCGCGATAATGGAGAAAAAAGCCGTTACCTCCAAGATATCGTCCATTGAAGCAATTGATTTC
>JBGQDJ010000056.1:0-10237 GCA_041495805.1 Geobacteraceae bacterium | reverse complement strand
CCATTGATTTCTTTTATAACATCACCGCCGGTAATTCCCGCCTCATCTGCAATGCCGTCCGGCTTAACCGCAACAACAACGACCCCCTTTGTCTCCTTGATTCTCAATTCCGCCGCCAACTCCCCGCTCAGCTCCTTTACCGATATACCTAACCGGTCCTGCATTGCGACCGGGGCGACGCTTTCTTCTCCATCACGAAGGCGTTCGATCGTCACAGCCCGCTCTTCCGTTTTGCCGTTTCTGAGTAACTTGAGCTTTACCTTTTTACCTACCGGGGTTGCCGCGACAAATCGGGGTAGGTTATTCATCTCCATAATCTCTTTTCCATCAAATTCCATTATGATATCACCACTCTTAAGTCCCGCCTTGTCCGCCGGGCTATCTTTGGTGACATCCGCAACGAGTGCTCCCTTTTCCCCTTCGACGCCGAACGATTGGGCAAGTTCCGGGGTAACGGCCTGAATGCCTACTCCCAGCCATCCCCTGGTCACTTTCCCTTTATCTTCAAGCTGAGGCAGGACCGCTTTTGCCATATTTATCGGGATAGCAAACCCTATCCCCTGTCCACCCTGGATAATAGCGGTGTTGATGCCGATGACTTTCCCCTGGGCATTAAACAGGGGCCCTCCGGAATTCCCCGGATTTATGGATGCATCGGTCTGGATATAGTCGTCGTACGGTCCGCTGCCAATGACCCTTCCTTTAGCGCTGACAATCCCGGCCGTCACGGTCTGGTTCAGTCCGAAGGGGTTGCCTATTGCCATGACCCACTCCCCGACCTGAATTGCATCGCTGTCACCCATTTCCGCCACCGGAAGCATCCCTTTTACCTCGATCTTCAGAACCGCCAGATCGAGCTTTTCATCGGTCCCCTTGACTGTCGCTTTAAACTCCCGTCCGTCGCTCAGCTTAACCTTGATTTCGTCGGCCCCTCCCACCACATGATTGTTGGTGAGAATGTATCCATTATTGTTGATAATAAACCCGGAGCCGAGACTCCGCTGTTTAAAAGAGTGCTGGGGAGCATCGAAGAACCGGTTAAAAAAATCATCGAAAGGGTCCTGGCCTAACGGGTTGCGGGGCCTCTGCATATTTGTCTGTGGAGAAACGGTCTTTGCGGTGCTGATATTCACTACCGACGGCTTCAGTTTTTTCGAAAGTTCGACAAAATCCGGTGTAATAGCCTTCCCCGTCGCCCCACCCGAGTGCAGCATTGTCAGGGCGGATACAAGAACAGACAATTTCAGGAACCTAAAGAATACATTCATCGCTTTTGCCTCCTTGATACGGTTTTGTTTAAGGTTTCCACATAACCCTGCGCAATCCCCATAGAGACCTCGCAAGTTAGCGCTAGGTCGCGTCAGTGGGGGCGTTTCTTTTGGTAATTTGCTGAAACCTCAAGATACTGCTTAATATAAATTATGAAGTAATACCTTGTCAACCATCAGGGCTTTTGCATGCCTCAACATGTTGATATTGAAATGAATGGGGGAAAGGGGATGTATTGTCCTAGTGGAGACCGGAACTCATTAAGCGATATTTCCAGCCCCCCCGGTATTGCGGGGGGGCTCTCAAATAAGATCATTCTTCTTCCTTGAAGATATAACCAACCCCCCTGACCGTATGGATAAGTTTTTTGTCCGAGCCACGATCAATTTTCTTGCGGAGATAATTTACGTACACGTCGATAATGTTGGTGAAACTGTCGAAAGTATAGTCCCATACATGATCGGCAATCATTGTTCGGGTCACCACCTGATTGGGATTACGCATGAAGTATTCAAGGAGTCCGTATTCCTTGGCGGTAAGGATAATTTCCTTGTCCTTGCGCCAGACCTTATGGGTCACAGGATCAAGGCGCAGGTCCGCAAAATGGATTTCCGCTCCCCGTTCCAGCTCAGCCCTGCGCAGAAGCGCGCGCACCCTGGCAAGGAGTTCGGCAAAGGCAAACGGCTTGGTCAGGTAATCATCAGAACCTGAATCAAGTCCGGCAACGATATCTTCAACCGAATCCTTGGCAGTCAGCATAAGCACAGGTATCATGGCTTTCTTCGAACGCAATTCCTTGAGCATTGTAAGCCCGTCTTTCTTTGGGAGCATCCAGTCAAGGACTATCAGGTCATAGGGCTTATCCAACGCCATTTTCAGACCCTCTTCGCCATCCATGGCAGTATCGACTTCATATTTCTCCTCTTCGAGACCCCTTTTTATAAAACTGAGCACCTTTTTTTCATCTTCCACGACTAGAATTCTCATGATGGATACCCCTTTGATCAGTATTTATTTACATTCTTCCGACTGGTAACATTGCAATTACAATCTAACCGGGCACACCGTAGTTAAGTTTTTTCAGAATTTCCGCCGCCGACTCCTCAACGGACTTGTTTGTCACATCAATGATTGGCCATTCAGGATGCTTCCGGTAAATTTGACGACCGAATTGCAGTTCTTCCTCCACCTTTTCAAAGTCAGCGTAGTCACCTCGCGGGCTGTGAAGCATATTGCGAAGCCTTGCGGCGCGCAGTTCAACAAGCCTTTTCCCCGCTATTATCAGACCTACTACCCTTTTCTGATCTATTTGAAACAATTCCCGGGGGGGATCTACCCCCTTTACCAGCGGCACATTGGCCACCTTGTATCCTTTATGGGCCAGGTACATGGAGAGCGGGGTCTTTGATGTTCTCGATACCCCAACCAGTACGATATCCGCCTTATGCATGTTCCCCGGCTCCTGACCGTCGTCATGCTTTACTGTAAAATTGACTGCCTCGACCCGTTTGTAATAATCGGAATCGAGCTGATAAAGAAGGCCGGGGACTTCCTGCGGCATCATTCCGAAAAAATCTGACAGTTTATAGATAAGCGGTGAAATAAGGTCTACAGTCTCCAGCCCGTGCGTTTGAGCAAGATCGTGAAGCAATTGGCAATGTTCACGATTAACAAGGGTGTAAATCAGTATGCCGGGATTCTTTGCCGCTGTCTCTACGGCTTGAATTATATCTTCACTGGTCCGCACCCTGTTGAACATTTGCAGTTTGAAATCCACATGCCCGAATTGGGACTGCGCAGCGCGCAGGACCATTTCCACGGTCCCGCCAGTGGCATCGGAAAGAAGATATATGTGGTAACTCATTATATTTCCGATTTGATAAAACCAATAAAAATCTGCCAACTACCTTATTAATGAATATACCATTATTTTTGTGGCTGGCAAATACTTATTAAGAAATATTTTTAAGAGCGGCTGAATTCATGGCTGCGATGCAACCTTATCGGCATCCTTCATCTACCCAGGAACACTATACTTTTCCCAACATTACAATAAGGCCTTGTTCCGATATTTTAATAAGCAAAAACAATTTA
This sequence comes from Geobacteraceae bacterium, assembly GCA_041495805.1. Classification (GTDB taxonomy): domain Bacteria; phylum Desulfobacterota; class Desulfuromonadia; order Geobacterales; family Geobacteraceae; genus JBGQDJ01. The sequence continues at coordinate 6,874 of JBGQDJ010000056.1, read as the reverse complement.
ATGAGGATTACATATCAGTTCCATTTTTGTCAAGGTTTTTGTTGCCATAACCCTTTTGTTCTGCTACGTTAGCCACTATTATGAATCATCTTGCACAAACCGGGAGAATATTTTCATGAGCTTAACATGGGCTGAAGTCACCTGTGAATCCCCTGCTGAGCTGGTTGAGCAGCTTGCGGATTTCCTCGTGACACTTTCCGGCAACGGTGTTTGCATAGAAAATCTGAACGTGGATACCTTTTCCCTGGAATCGCTGGTAGATGCTCCGGTTAAAACGGTAAAGGCATACTTCATCTCCGACGCAACTCTGCAGGATAAAATTGACTCCATCAAAGGGTATTTGGAGATGCATCTTTCCTCATATCCCGGTTTTACGTCGCATCCGCCGAATGTCTTCTATCTTCAGGAAGAAGACTGGGCCAATAACTGGAAAAAACACTTTAAGCCCTCCCGCATCGGCAGACGTATCATTATCAAGCCCACCTGGGAAGAATGGGACGCGGCCGAGGACGCGATAATCCTTGAACTTGATCCGGGTATGGCCTTCGGCACCGGCACACACCCGACAAGCAGACTCTGCCTTGAGACTCTGGAGCGCATATATTTTCGTGAAGCTCCATTCAACGCTTACGTTTTACAGATGCATACCGATTTTCTGGATGTGGGCACCGGCTCGGGAATCCTGGCAATTGCCGCGGCAAAATTCGGCGCCGAACGAGTCGTAGCATTGGACATCGACCCAAAAGCCGTTAGTATCGCGGAACAAAACCTGGAGTTGAACCATGTCCGGGGTATTGCTTCGGCAACAAATACCCCTCTAAGTGAAATACCCGGTTCTTTCGCCGTTGTTGCCGCAAATATCCTTGCCGAAGAGCTGGTGCGATTGGGAAACGATCTGGTCGGGAAACTTCGGACAGGCGGATTTCTCGTACTATCCGGCATTTTAATTGAAAAAGAAGGAATCGTATTCGATGGCTTCAAAGATTTCCCCCTTACCCTTGTTGAAACAACCAGAGAGGGTGAATGGAGTTGCATCACTTATCGTCTGGAGATTTAAAGATTGAAGCGATTCATAATTCCTTCCCATTCAGTAAGTGGTGATACTGTCACGATAACCGGCGACCTCTTTCATCATATGGCACGCGTTCTGCGGCTGAAAAAAGGTGTGCTCCTCTGCCTCGCGGATGGTAAAGACCGCGAATACAAGGGGACCATCTGCAAGGTTGATGAGGAAAGCCTGATCATAAAACTGGAAGAGATCATTACTGCGCCTGCCAACGAAATCGGGCCGAAAATCACCCTGTTTCAGGGGCTCCCAAAAGGGGACAAACTGGATTGGATCATTCAGAAATGTACGGAACTTGGAGTGGACGAGATTGTCCCCTTTGTAGCCACGCGTTCTGTTTCCAGGCCGCCTGCCGGGCGCATCAAGGAAAAGCTGGAGCGGTGGCGGCGTATCGCAGCTGAAGCTGCTCGTCAGTCAAACCGTATGACTATCCCGCAAGTTACATTAGCCGCTGATTTTTCTGAAGCATGCATGCAGGCTGATCATTCAGTAAAACTGCTGCTATGGGAGCAGGAACAACCCGGTACCCTCAGGAGACTCTTGGCCGGATCTCCATCTCCGGAACGGATAGCCGTTATCGTCGGCCCCGAGGGGGGACTTACCAGCGAAGAAGTCGCAAGTGCCCTGAAGTGCGGTTTTATTTCCGTCTCTCTGGGAAAACGCATTGTCAGAACGGAAACCGCCGGATTGGCCATGCTGGCGATCCTTCAATTTTACTGGGGAGATATCGGTTGAAAAACCGCAATTTTTTATTGTAAATAATTCAGGAGATATGCTATTTTGGCAAATGGTCAAAACTATCCGACAGGAGGATATTAAGGTGAAGAAAACTATTATTGTGATTCTGGCCGTAACGGCCCTTGCTGCAGCCGGTTGTCAGAAAAAGGAAGAGCCGCCCAAACCTGCCTCGCCGCACGGTGAAATGCCCCCCGCGCAGATGCCAGCTCAGACGCCTCCGGGCGGCAACCCCCACGCCGGTCTTAAGCCGATGGAAATCCCTGCTGGCGTAGGCCACAAGGGTAAGGTAGTGGAAACTATGAACGCTGCAGGGTACACCTATGTGCAAGTGGAAGAAAGCGGTCAGAAGCTATGGATCGCCGTGATGGAGACAAAAGTCAAAACCGGTGATATAGTTGAGTTTCCTGATTCACCACCCATGGTTAACTTCAAGAGCAAGGCGCTCAACAGGACCTTTGATAAAATCATATTTGCCCCGGGATTGAGAATCGCCAATAAATAGGCTCCATTGACCCACTATTGAAAACGGCGAAACCTTAACTGGTTTCGCCGTTGTTATTTTTGCCTGCTTTTCCCGCCGTTTTTGCCGGCCACCCACTTTTCAGCCGATTCATGCTTCGGCACCAGCATCGCAAGCTTTTCATGGCAATGGTTCGCCTTGTCAGGAAATCCTGACAAGCAGTACAATTCACCCAGCATCAGCCATCCCCAGGGGTTGTCCGGCTCCCGCCCTACTATTTCATTGTACTCCGCTTCGGCAAGCCTCCAACTTCCCTTGCTTTCATAGTACTCGCCAGCCAATACATTTGTGGTATGGCAATACCCCAGAGCCTCTTTCTGAGAATGGAAATCTTTAGGCTTATAGCGGCTTTGCTGCGCGATCCTTGCCAGCTTTGACAGCAATTTCCTTGTTGACCCGGCAACAAAAGGATCATTGCGAACATAAAATGCCTCCTCGCTTCCGGATTCAAATAGGTCCTTCCTTACAATGCCGTCCTCGACGCTTCTCTCAAAAAGCGCTGTTCCCGGATAGTATGCAAGCGGGGAGACCTGACCGTCGCTTGGCTTGATTTCCCCGATGAGCCGGAGAGTGGCTTCAAGGTCCTCTTCACTTTCGCCAATGACTCCGGTGATCAGGTAAACGGAGAGATTTATCCCTGCCTTCCTGGTAACCGATGCGGCATTTCTCACCTGGTCAGGGGTTATCCGCTTAGCCAGTTCATTCAGGACATTTGCAGAACCTGATTCCACACCGAACTGAATGCACTCGCATCCGGCCCGTTTCATCCAGAACAGCATCTCCTCATCGACGGCATTGACCCGCGACTGGCAGTTCCAGAGTATATAGACCTTTTCCTTGAGGAGCAGGCGGCAGAACTCCAATACCCGCTCCCGGTCAAAGGTGAACGTGTCATCGCGAATGGAAAAGTATATAAGACCATATTGGTCGCGAATATACCTTATTTCATCAACTATCGAGCGGGGAGAGCGCAGGCGAACGCTTTTACCCCAGAAGCGCGGAGAGGCGCAGAATCGGCAAGAAGAGGGGCACCCTCTGGAGGTTATGATGAATTCCATCTGACGACGATGATCAACGCCGATAGCGTCATAAATAAATTGTACGGGAAACGGAAGCAGGTCAAGATTTCCCATTTGCGCACGTGGGGGAGTGAATTCAACCCCATTGCCACTGCGGAACGCAATTCCGCGGATCATTTTGAGGGAGTCCACTCCCTTGGCCAGAGATTCTGCAAGTTCGAGGAAGGTTTCCTCGCCCTCACCCATGATCACCGCATCGACAGATCGTTCTCTGGCGAGTATTTCCCGAGCTCGGTGGGTGGCGTGGGGTCCGCCGAACACGATGAAACACGCAGGGTTTTGTTTTTTCGCCAAGTTAGCAAGCTTGATAGATTCAAGACGGTTGTGCGTAAATTGCGAAACCCCGAGAATATCCGGCCTTTCGCAATTTAACAGCGCCTCTGTTTTCTTCCACCCTGAGTTTGATAGGTTGGCCAACTTTGAATGGAAACCTGCCTTTCTCAGGCAGGCATTGATATACCCGAGCCCAACCGGTAGAAGTGAAGTGTAAGGGTCCACGGCACCGACGCCGTGGGTTTTATAAGCGAGTAAAATCCGCATCAGAATACTCCCTGCAGATTTTTTCGGCCAAAGGTAAATCAGCCGGAAGAAGCTCAAGGCTTCGGATATCGCAGGGGAGCATCCAGCGATGTTCCGCAACATCCAGATTCATTATCACACCGCTCAACCAATGGCAGCGGTAGGCCAAAACCAGCACGGTTCGTTCCGGATACCTGTAGTATAACACATCATAAATTCCTGCAACTTCAACCTCTATCGCAAGCTCCTCCCTGATCTCCCGCACTATGCAATCAGATGGGTCTTCATCCGGTTCGACCTTTCCTCCGGGAAACTCCCATAACAATGGATAAGGAACATCCGGCTTGCGCCTGGTTACAAGAAGTTTGCCGTTATGAGCGATAATCGCGGCAGTTACCAACAATGGAAACATCAGCGCCTCCAAAAAAAAAATCCGGCCAAAGACCGGATTCTCAACCTGCAATAAATCATATAACCACGGAAACAAGAAGATTAGTTAAGGCCGACGTTGAGCGAGTCATTCTTCGATGCGTCGTCAGCAGTTTCCTCTTCTACACCTGTAATGAGATCGTCGAACCTGAAGGTCTCCGGATTGATCTTGGATATGCGCTTGGCGCCGATAAAGCGGGCCCGGTAATAGGGGGTGTTCATTGTGGAAATAACAACCCTGCGGTCACGGGATGAGGCGTGGATCATCTTGCTCTCCCCCAGGTAAATCCCGACATGAGAAGGATAACTTGCGTAAGTCCGGAAGAAGACCAGATCCCCTTTCTGCAGATCACCGGGGGAAACTTCATGTCCCACTTCGAACTGTTCCCTGGCGGTCCTTGGGAGAGACACCGCCATTTCGCGGAATACCTGTTGGACAAAAGCGGAACAGTCGATTCCTTTTGAGCTGGTTCCACCGAAACGGTAATGAATGCCGAGAAACCCGTATGCCTTGGACTTCAGCATTTTTACATTGTCGGTTTTCAGTTCAAGATTCTTGGAAAGATCTACTTGCGGACTGGAATCGGGTTCGGTCAATTCGGCCAGGCTCTGCTCATAATCCTTTTCATTGAAAAGATCGCTGTTGCGGATCATGAAACGCTTTGCCAGCCGCGGTTTCGGCTCTTCAGCGGTATCAATGTCTCTAAGGGCCAGCACCCGACCCGGCCTGAGCTTGGTTTTGCCCATGGCATTCAGTCGCTTCAATTCCTTCACCGAAACGTCGGTTTTCCGTGCTATCCCACCGATTGTATCCCCTCTTTTTACCCTATAGGTATCACCCCTCAACTTGCTGTTTTTCACGTGTGCATCCGCGCCGGCTGAGGTTGAACCAGGCGGGATTACAAGCACATCCCCGGGTTTGATATGGGTGCTCACCAGATTGTTGGCTGTTTTCAGTTCAGCAACAGGGACATGGTATTTCTTTGCAAGTGAATAAAGGGATTCGTGTTTTTTGACGCGATGGGTTTTTGAGGCGTGAGACAGAGACGGGGTGATCAGCACCATTATGCAGACAAGGACGATCCAAATGCTTTTGATCATGCGTGCCCCCCTTCTTTGTTTAAAAAAAAATTAAAGTGTTGATGTTTATATAACATGAATCCCGGTTTGTCAACCATAAACGTAAATCAAAATACGTCATTTAGCGGAATTCGTATCAGTGAACCACGTTGTGACAAACCGGAGGTCCTGATATAATGGTGCAAAAAATGCTATCCGGCAAGGGCTTGATGGGGGAAGAGTCATTGACATTAATGGCGATCAAGGCATTGGGGAGTTCGCAAGAGGGAGAGCGCCTCCTCCCAATTGAGACATCCCGCTCATGATGGAAAAGTTGGCCCTGCACGGAGATTCCTTTTGAGGCGGCGCAACAGCTCCCCGCAGGAAAAGATAACCATAGGACTGCAATTCTCTATTGGTCCGCTTGTGAAACGATTTTTCCACCGGCCGGTTTTAGGGGAATTATTATCTCTCCGTCCTGCATAAGGACCTTGCCGCCATACTCGGCATTACTTCGAACCAGATTCTCCGCAAGAGCGGCATCTCCGTTGCGAAATGCGTCGATGATCTTCTGATGTTCCTGGACTGAAAACTGCATTCTTCCGGAAAGACTCAAAGATGCGATGCGCAGACGCTGGAACCTTCCCACTAGATTCAGTATCATCTCGGTAAGTTTATCGTTATCAGCAGCTCTTACGAACAGCTCATGGAAGTTGTCATGCACCTTGAAGAAATGCCTGACATCACCCTCATCCGCGAGAACACGTAGTTTGTCATTGATGGACTGAAGTTTGTCTATCTCCCGGACAGTAAGCTTTTCACACGCCTTTCGCGCCGCGTAACCCTCGAGAATGCTTTTGATGGCATAGAACTCTTCCACATCCCGCTGGGAAAAAGTGACTACCACCGCCCCTTTCCTGGGAACTACTGTAAGGTACCCCTCCGATTCAAGCTGACGGAAAGCCTCTCTGATCGGAGTGCGGCTGATTCCGAACCTTTCCGCGAGCTCGGGCTCCGCCACCTTTTCGCCAGGCTTCAGAGAACCCGAAATGATGGCGTCGCGAATGGTTTCCAGTATGCTTTCGCGCAATGTCAGATGCTTTTCGATATTTTTTTTCATTAATCAGGCTCCTGAAAAAGGTTTCCTAATTGTATACAATATACAATTTTTGTCAAGTTTTCCTTTATCAGCACTCACTATAGGCACGATTGCAGAGATATTTTTATCGAAACGCAATCAATAAACTTGAATTTTATCAGTGCAAATAGTAATCTTACCAGGCTTATGCCCGTAATGATCAAACTTATCGCCAGGTTGCCCAGGAAAAGCCTTTGGACCCGATCCGTCATGTAAAAATATCCTTTTTTGTTCTTGCCCTACTGGTTTCGCTGGGAGTTGCCGGTTATATGGGTATCGAGGGGTGCAATTTTCTCGATGCCCTTTACATGACGGTCATTACCCTG
>JBGQDJ010000055.1:0-10344 GCA_041495805.1 Geobacteraceae bacterium | reverse complement strand
CTTTGATTAGTACTCAATTCTTTCCTCCTGTTGCTCAGAAAGCCGCGACATCATTAATCCTCCAAATCTTCCGCAAGGCCTGAAGAACCTCTTATAGACGCGTTATTAGGCGCTCTCTTCAGCCTAAAACGCGGCCATAGGACGCTCAGGTTATTATGATTTCAATTTTCATTTGCATTTTCTGCCCGGGCTGATATAATAGACACATCAGAAGGATAGAATTGAGTACTAATCAAAGGAGGCTAGCCATGAACAAGATATCAATGTTATTTTCGATGCTGGCGGCAGTTCTGTTGTTGAGCGCTTTACCGGCTTTTTCCGGCTCCGGCCCATACGGTAGTTTCGGCCCTTCAGATAATTTCATTATGGGACAAGGAGTTGAGACGCAACACAATGTAGTTGTCGGCGCTACCGGCCCTTACGGCGCTTACGGTCTTAACTATAAAGGAGTTGATACGCCACGGACATCAGTTGCCGGCGGTTCCGGCCCTTACGGCGCTTTCGATAGTTCCGGCATGACAGGCGGGTTTGCGTCGCATCAGATTGCAAATAAGGATGAATGTCTGTTGGTCGCCACAATCTGCCCGTTAGATAAAACCAGATGAGCTTGACAGACTGAACACAGGGAAAACCAGGGACACTCCCCAATTTAAAGTGAATACGGGGAGTGTCCCTGGTTTTATTATGCAATACCCTATTCCTTTCTTATCCAAAATATTTTTTGGCGGTTTTCTGGGAGGGATGATATACTCCCCGATGTAAGGACGTATTCAAATCTCCATTGATGGGGTAAACGATTTCTATCTTCCGTTGAAGACAGTCTTGCACGCATAAGAATCAACCCGCGACTTTAATGGGGATGTCAGAAATATAATGATTTCAGCCCAAATATACGGGGTTTGCGATGACCTTTTCGAGCATTAAAACCAAAATGACATTATCAGTTTTCTTGCTTGTCCTTTTTCTCGCCATTGTATCGGCTAGTTTCGCACTTCTATATTTTGAGAAAAATATAAGGGGGAACATCTCCAGCCAGCAATTTGCACTTCTTTTTTCCACTGCAAGGATCTATTTCCTTTTCGGTGGAATTGCAGCGGCTTTGATCTCAGCACTCCTCGCCTGGGCCGTCATGGCCCATCTGACAGCTCCACTGTTTGCTTTAACGCAATATATCAAGAACATTTCAGACAGGAAGGCGATTCCAAAGCCGGCGCCAATCATCTCAGGCGACGAAGTCGGGCCCCTTGCCCTGGCGTTTAACAAACTGCTTGAAGACCTGGCACAGCAGAAAGCGTTTTCTGAAAACCTTGTTAATTGCTCCGCCATACCAACTTTCGTCATTGACAGCAATCATAAGCTCCTGGTCTGGAACCTGGCATGTGAAGAGCTGACGGGTATTAAATCCATAGACATTCTGGGTTCGAACGGCCATATGGATGCTTTCTATGACAAGAGGATGCAAACATTGGCGGATATCGCCATTGACGAAAACTTTGAACAACTTGCAATCCGCTATGACATCATCAGTGAGTCTCTTCTTATTCCGAACGGTTGGCACGCCGAAGGTTGGATAAAGAACCTGAATGGCCGTGACCGCTATATTCTTATTGAAACAACTCCCATCTATAATAATAAGAGAGAACTGGTAGCAGCCATCGAATGCCTTCAGGACATCACGGAAAAAGCTCAGATGACGGAGGCTCTCAAGGAATCGGAAGCCAAATTCAAGGCCATTGCTGAACATATTGGATCAATTATGCAAGAGGGATGAGAAAGAAACAACTTCATCCTTCATCCTTTCCTTTTCTGCGCCGCCAGGCGGCACGGCCGCCGAAGAAGAGCCCGGCCAGGGTCAATACCCAGATGATGATGGTAACTGCATATTCACTGGTGGTGATCATGGGTCCCCCCTAAAACCGACACTGTTTTCAGCAACGTCTGTTCATGGTATTCATGCTGCTAAGGAAGCCGATAGCCGACGCCTGCAAACTGGATATTCGCAGGATCTCCACAGCGTGGCGGTGAAACGGCATGAACTCCGCCACACTCCGGACAACTGCCCACAAAGGTGGCAAGAGTGAAGGCTGCTCCACACCCCTGGCAGGTAGCCTGCAGTCCACCATCAGGCAGCAGTTTTTTCTTGAGTGCGCCTCCATGGGCACGTGAAACAAACTCCACCAGATTCCTGCCTTCGGCAAATGGCCCCTCGCCTGTAGCGTGGCCACATCCGCAATCCCCCATAGTTATCTCTCCTTTTGTTTGACGTCCGTAACAATATGCGCAGATTCAATCTTGATGGCCAAGGATACACCGAATCCGGAGACTGGATACATGATGCAAGTCAAAAAATACTGAATTAACTGACGTGACATGGGGGCGTGCTTGATTTCATGGAATATGTAGCCCTGATCCCATGATCTTTTCCTTGTCAAACAACTGGATAAACCCCGGAAAATCTGCTATGTTTCAACCGCTTCCAACATCAGCCGGAGCGGTCCGGCCGTTTGGCCGCGACCGGCGGGGAACGGCGGTTTTCGGTCATTTCTGTCGTTTTAGCTCCTGACCGGCGGCAGCATCACGAAAAACAGGGTGTACAGGTAAGGGGGATATTTTGCAGGCAAGTATCGAGAAATCTAAGATGAAGTGTGTAATCTGCATAAATGCCAAGGGTAAACGTTCATGTAAAATCAGGGAAGGATCTTCTGTTTGCTCCGCTTGTTGCGCCAACTTGAGAAATTCTGATTGCAGCGGATGCTCGCATTATCTCGATGCGGAGAAATATGGCATGGACAAAATGAAAAAGGGCAGTTTTAAAGAGTTCACTGAGCTGATAGATCCGGAACTGGATAAAGCGGTCGACAATGCGCTGAGATTTGCGGAGAAGGGGAATCTTGCAAAAGGAGAAGCATTACTTATCGGGCTGATGGAAAAGTACCCGAAGGTTTACAAAGTCCAGTACGGCATGGGGACTCTTCATGCCATGAAAGTCAACTATGCGGAATCGGTCTTCTTCCTCAACAAATGCCTTGAGACGTTTCCATACTTCGCTGAAGCCTGGTTCAACAAGGCCGTTTCCCACAAGAACCTGCTGGATCTCGGAAACACCATAAAATCATTTAGAAAAGTGATCGAATTTGGAGATCCCGGGGCTCATTTGGCAATTACCGCCGGGAAAGTTCTATCCGACATGGAAACGTCGATTTCACGGGATTACGGTATGTCACTCGATCTTTATCTTAAGTCAATGGATGAATTTGACAGTGCGTTTTCACAAATGCGAAACAAGGAGTATGAAAAAGCCATAACCGGCTTCCGGAATGTATTGCTATGCAACAAAAACCATCCTCAATCATATGGCAATATAGGTTTATGCTGCTCATTCCTGGGTAAAAGAGAGGAAGCGCTGGCCGCCTTTGACAAGGCGCTGGCAATAGATCCGAATTACAAGCCCGCTCAGACAAACAGGGCACTTTTGCTAAGTCTGCCGGAAGGCGAGAAAATGCCGGACAACTACATCAAAACTGTGGATTTTTACAAGCAAACGTTCGAAGAAGAGCAATAAACAGGAAAAGGCAAAGAAGATCGCGGAACGTCGAGAGTCCATTGCAGCAATGCCAGCGATGATCTCGCAACTTTGAAAGGCCCCAAAAGTTCCTGAGTCGATTGGAAATAACGGCCCGATGTCTTGAAAAGGAGCCAATGTATCAATGTGTCCCTATTACAAAGTGAAGCCACATGTTTCTCAGAGCAAAAGAATCCCCGACAGACGTCCTGAGAAACCTGCAAACCATATAAAGTGGATATGCAACAAACCAGGTACAGCATGGACACCTACCCTCTCAGGCTGCAACGTTCCATGCGAAGGCGATACGGCAAAGTGTGTCAGCCGGGAGTAACGACAATTCAGAGCGCCATGCCTGGTGGAATGGTCGTGAGAAATTACAGAAAAGAAAAGGAAGTTTGAGAGCGGTCCGGGAAGAAGTGGTGGGCAAGATCAGGGCAATACTGGAGGGGTGAGCAAACGACCGAGAGTATGTACCGAGTTGAGACCTGGCCCTTTCGTCTCATTTACATCTCATCCCCTGGTGATAAGATTAAATCGATAGGAAAGATTTTCTGTAACCTTATCTCCAGATAATGCGTCTAATTGTATAAAAGACTTTATGGAGGTTCTCGGACAACGGGATGATTTAGCAATCTTTTTCAAGGGAATCAAGGTTGCCGATAAGTCTGTAATTATCTGGATGCATAAAAGGAGACGCCATGAGAACTGCACGGATTATTTTGAGAGCCTTGCCATGGATCATCTGCGCCATGCTGTCAATTCCACTGGCAGCTTCTGCGCAGGATTCCGTGGCAACGGAAGAGGCCGACAGGTTCAATAATGAAGAGCTTGACCAGATGCTCGCCCCTATTGCCCTTTACCCCGATTCACTGATCGCCCAGATTCTGATGGCATCGACCTATCCTCTGGAAATCGTCGAGGCCGAACGCTGGCTGCGCGACAACAAAAACATGCAGGGGGACGCGCTGGATAACGCCCTGAAAGAGAGGAGCTGGGACCCGAGCGTGAAATCGCTCTGTCATTTCCCTGATGTGATCTTTGCCATGAGCAATAAGCTCGATCAGACGACGAAACTGGGAGACGCCTTCCTGGGTCAGGAAGATGATGTAATGGCCACTATTCAGGAGTTACGCCAAAAAGCGGAGGACCAGGGGAATCTCAAGAGCACCAGGGAGCAAAAGGTCATCGTTGACAGCGATTATATCCAGATCGAACCGGCCAATCCGGAAGAGGTCTACGTGCCGGTTTACGATCCCCTCTATGTATATGGTCCATGGTGGTATCCTTCTTATCCCCCCTATTACTGGAACTATCCTTTCGGCATCGACATCACCGGAGGCTTCATCGGTTTCGGACCCCGAATTTTTCTGGGGTTCGGCCTCTTCTCATGGACCTGGTTCGACTGGCATAACCATCGCATCAATTTAGACTTCAATAGAACGAGCAGGTTCGATAGACACCACTTCGGCAGGGGTTCCGACCGCTCTTTCTGGCGCCATGATCCCGGTCATCGAAGGGGGGTCGCCTACAGGGACAGCAGGACAAGCGCACACTTCGGTGGGAGAGCAGCCCGGGTATCGGGGGCGAGCCATGAAACACGCGGTTTTCAGGGGAATCGTATTGATCAGAGACAACCCCGTGGAGCCGTTGAGCGTCGGCAAGTTATCGGCACTCCCGGAGGAGGTGTGGATCGGCAGAGAATTCAACGTTCTCCCGGACGGGACACCACTTTCAGGGGAATCGGTGGTGGTAGCTTTGAACGCAGGGCCGGCGAGCGTGGTGGCGAAAGCCGCAGGAGCATGGAAATAAGACGCCCGGCCAATGTGATTAGGCCACAGGGTGGCGAGATAAGGCGCCAGGGTGGTGAAATGAGACAGATTAGACCGCAGGGTGGCGAGATAAGACGCTCAGGTGGCGAAATGAGACCTCAAGGTGGCGGGATCAGACCATCGGGCGGTGAAATGAGGCATTCCGGCGGCGTTTCAGCCCCCCGGAGCGGTGGAGGCGGAGGCCGGGAGAGCGGCGGTTCGTCCGGCAGAGGGGGCGGTCACGGCAGATAAGTTGGTTAATATCTTCCGACCGCACTTGTAAACGGGCTGAAATGTTCAACAAGAGAGGAAAGCAATATGACAGTATTGAATCTGAAGGTTTTTAAGAAGTGGCTGGCTGTTCTCACCTGCATCGTCCCTGTTGCCATACTGTTTCTGGCTGGCTCATCCGATGCTTTTGCCGCGAGCGTGAAAAAGCAGGGTTTTTCCTCAGCGGAAGAGGCGGTGATCTCTCTGGTGAAATCGGTCCGTGAGAATGACGAAAAAGGAATGCTCTTTGTGTTGGGTCCCGAGAGCCGGGAGTTGATATCTTCCGGTGATGATGTCGCGGACAGGGCCAATCGCGATAAATTCATCAAGGATTATGACTTGATGAACAAACTTGTTCATAAATCCGCCAATACCGTGATTCTGCAAACGGGCGCCGACAACTGGAGCATGCCCATTCCAATCGTGAAAAGGGGTTCAAAATGGGTATTCGACACCGGGAAAGGTAAGCAGGAAATCCTGAACCGCAGAATTGGAAGAAATGAACTCAATGTCATCGATGTGCTGAATGCCTATGTTGACGCCCAGCATGAATATGCAACCAAGGATTGCGCAGCCTGCGGAAAGGTCGTATTCGCCCAGAAACTGATCAGCAGCCCAGGGAAGCGGGACGGACTTTACTGGGAAGTGAAGGAAGGGGATAAAGAAAGCCCTCTCGGCCCTCTTGTCGCCAAGGCTGCAAGTGAGGGATACGCAAACATGGAACTGACGCCGTTCCACGGCTACTACTTCAAGATCCTGAATGGCCAGGGGAAACATGCTGAAGGAGGGGCATACAGTTATGTGGTGAATGGAAAGATGATTCTCGGTTTTGCGCTTGCGGCCTATCCCGCGGAATACGGTAATTCAGGGGTTATGAGCTTTATTGTGAACCAGAAGGGGGAGATTTATCAGAAGAATCTCGGCAAGAAGAGCAGGCAAAGGTCTGAAGCAATGAAAATTTTCGATCCTGACAAGAGCTGGAAGAAGGTAGAAGAGACGGCAAAGAAGAAATGATTGAAAGGGTGCGCCGGTTCAGCTGATCATATCATCGGGAAGTTCGTTGGTATCATCCTCTTTCCTCGGGAAGTGCTCCGCAAGCACCTGGCCGCATCCGCTGATGACCGCGCAGAGAGCATCGCAGCTGCGTCCGTCCCTGATCCCCGCTGAGATTTCATTTGCGTGGGACTGCCAGGTTGCCTGGGGTATTTTCAGATCAACGCACCGGTCTCCCAGTATCCATACCTTCCGTTCAAGGATCGAAATGAAGATCAGGATGCCGTTTTCGTCCCTTGTTTTATAGAGACCTTTTTCATAAAAGGCGCGGACCGCCCTCTCCCGTACAGCGTGCATCATTCTCAACTTGTTGATAAATGGGAGCTTTAACCGTTGAACGCGGATAAACAGCAACCGGGCCGGGATGTACAGGATACAGACCATCGGGATATAGGTCCAGATGGTGACGTGCTGCACGACGATCGCAATAATCAGCGCAACCAGCCCGGCAACCAGTATTCCCCCCAGTACTTCCGCCTCGTGGTACCTGTCGCTCTGGTCGACGACCATCGTGGCGATTTCCCCGGAGGTCCGGCTCTCGGCGCTTTCCACTGCCTGCCTTATCCGCTCCTTCTCCTCATCGCTGAAAAAGGTTTGGGCCTTATAGCTTTTCATGCTGATCCCCTGTTTGAAGCATGTAAAGATGTTCGTTCGCTCCGCTCACAGGTAAAGGTAGATAAATTCGTTATTTCTTAACCTTTACCTCTACCTTTACATGTCTTTTCTACCAGCCTCCGGACGCGCCGCCGCCGCCGAAGTCGCCGCCACCACCCGAGAAGCCACCACCACCCCCTCCGCCAAAGCCGCCGCCGAAACCACCCCACATGAACGGTCCGCCGAAGCCCCCCCCTCCCCTGCCGCCGCCAAAGAGGAATGTCAGTAAGAGGCCTAACAGGAAACCGCCCGCACCGAGGCCGATGAGAAGAAGGAACGCAAGACCGGGAAAGAGGAGAAAAGCGATAATGGGGAGGCCGATTGCCCCGACCACCCCGCCGAGGATACGGGAAATGGAGCCCAGGAATATACACGCCACCATGAGAAATATGACAAAGGTGAAGATGGGATGCATACTCCTTCTGGCGTGTCCCAGATCGCGCGGATTAGCCGTATATTCTCCCTTTACCACAGCCATGATCGACGCGACACCGGCCTTGACCCCGCCATCGATATCGCCTGCCTTGAATAGCGGAGCGATATCTCCGCGGATGATCCGCCCGGAGACGAGGTCGGTAAGCTTTCCTTCGAGCCCCCGGCCCACCTCTATCCTGACCTTCCGCTCCTGTTTGGCGATGAGAAGGATCACCCCGTTATCGATTTTTTTCTGCCCAATCCGCCACGCCTCCGCCACCTTTATGGAATACTCCTCCAGGTTCTCGCCCCCCAAAGTCGGAACCGTCAGGACTACGATCTGTGTGGAGTCGCTTTGCTCGAATGCGGAAAGGGAAGCCTCCAGCTCCTGCACGGCCCCGGGGGAAAGCATGGAGGCGTAGTCATTCACATGGCCGCGCAAGGGGGGTACATCGAGGGCAATGGCCTGTAGCGGCAAGGCAAGAAAAAATAAGATCGCGAGAATTCTAAGCATATGAAAATCCAATGTTCATGGCGTTCAATGGTGTGCCTGTTCCGCGGCCTTTCGATACCACTTGGCCGCCTCCATTTTGT
This sequence comes from Geobacteraceae bacterium, assembly GCA_041495805.1. Taxonomy (GTDB): domain Bacteria; phylum Desulfobacterota; class Desulfuromonadia; order Geobacterales; family Geobacteraceae; genus JBGQDJ01. Next base: position 1,986 of record JBGQDJ010000055.1, on the reverse strand, counting down.
CCTGTTGTACCCCTTCCCCCTTATCGTACATGAGCCCGATATTCAATTGGGCCTCGGAATTTCCCTGTTCCGCTGCCTTGAGAAACCATTTGGCCGCCTCGACCTTGTCCAGGGCGACCCCTAATCCTTTATAATAAAGAAAACCGAGATTGTCCTGCGCATCGGCGTCACCCTGCTCCGCAGCCTTACGGTACCATATGGCCGCTTCCTTTTTGTCCTGGCTGACCCCTGCCCCCTTGTCATACATCAACCCCAGATTGAGCTGAGCCGGGGTATTCCCCTGTTCCGCTGCCTTGCGGAACCATTTGGCCGCCTCCTTGTGGTCCTGCCTGACCCCCTCGCCTTTGTCGTACATAAGGCCGATAAGGTACTGGGCAATGGAATCCCTCTTGTCCGCGGCCCGGCGCAGCCATTTCATCGCCTCTTTCTTGTCCTGTTTGACCCCCTCGCCCCTGCTGTACAGTATGCCGAGATTCAGCTGGGCATTGACAAATCCCTTTTCGGCGGCCTTGCGGTACCATCTGGCCGCCTCCTTTTTGTCCTCCTTGACACCGTCCCCCTTATCGTATAAAAGGCCCAGACTGAAGCATGCCGGCAAAAACCCCTTTTCCGCGGCCCGGCGATACCATGCGGCCGCCTCCGTTTTGTCCTTTTCGCCACCCTCTCCTTTTTCTTTCATGATGGCGAGATTGAACTGGGCAAGGGTATTCCCCTGTTCAGCGGCCTTGCGGTACCATTTTACGGCCTCCACCGCGTCCTGATTGACGCCATCCCCCGTTTCGTACATGTAGGCGAGAATGAACTGGGCAGTGGCATGACCCTGTTCAGCGGCCCGGCGAAACCACTTGGCCGCCTCTTTCCGGTCATTTTCGACACCATCCCCGGTTGCATGGAGAACGCCGAGATTGAACTGGGCGCCTGAATAACCCTGCTCTGCGGACTTGCGGTACCAACGGGCCGACTCCACCGGATTTTTCTTGACCCCTTTGCCTATGGAGTACATGAGCGCCAGGTTGTATTGCGACTCGGCGCTGCCGTCCGCCTTGAATTCGCGGACTGCCGTCGCGTAATCCCCTTCTTCGTATGCCTTTATTCCCAGGTCAAAATCGGCCCGGGCTAAAGAGATGAAACCGGTGCAAAGGATAAATACCAGTAGACTTATAGCTCTATGACGTTTCACAGGCACGGACTCCTTGTCAGCTCCTGAAACGGATTAAATCCGGATTCTCTCCGCCTTGATCCATTCATGGCAAAAGGGATAGGTTAAAATTTGATCTTCGGCGCGACCTTGGCCCCTTCTTCCGCCTTGAACGGCTCTTTGCGGGTCAGGTGAAGCATGAGCGAATTGGTCAGCGAGTTGGGGAATGTCCTGATGCTGGTGTTGAATTCCTGGACCGTCTTGTTGTAACGGACCCTGGCGACATTGATACGGTTCTCGGTCCCTTCCAGCTGGTTCTGGAGATCGAGGAAATTCTGGTTTGCTTTCAGGTCGGGATATTTTTCCACAACCACCATGAGCCTGGACAAGGCGCCGGATAGTTGGCCCTGGGCCTGCTGGAATTTCGCAAATGCCTGTGGATCGTTGATCAACTCCTTGGAGGCTTGCATGGAACCGACCTTTGCCCGCGCCTCTGTCACCGCCGTGAGGGTATCGGCCTCATGCTTGGCATAACCCTTGACCACCTCCACCAGATTGGGGATCAGATCGGCGCGGCGCTGATATGACGCCTCCACATCACCCCAAGCGGCAATTACCGCCTCTTCATTGGCCTGCATGGTGTTATAACCGCAACCCGTCAACAGCGAAAATAGTGCTCCTAATAGAATATACTTCAAATACTTCTTCATGAATCCTCCTTATTTCCGTATTTGCCCTAATATAATCATTCTCCTAGTGATTGTCACCATCTTTGAAATAAATTTTCATCCCTATCAGCAGCGTATTGCAGAATATGGAAAAAGCGTTGGCCAGTATCAGCGGCCAAT
>JBGQDJ010000054.1:0-10399 GCA_041495805.1 Geobacteraceae bacterium | reverse complement strand
AACGGGTAGCGCCCGCCAGCGATGGCGGGCGAGGATTGAAACCAGTGACCCGGATTGCAGGTAGAGTACAAGGGCGTGTAGCGCCCGCCAGCGATGGCGGGCGAGGATTGAAACGCTGAAGAGGCGACCGATGCCTGGGGCCAGTTCATGTAGCGCCCGCCAGCGATGGCGGGCGAGGATTGAAACGAAGGAAGAACGGGCGGCGGATGAGCGGCCGAAGTAGCGCCCGCCAGCAATGACGGGCGAGGATTGAAACGACAATATGTTTAATGCCGCGTCACGTTCCAGCTAACCTACCTCAATATTGCGTATCCCGCTCGGCCGCCAGGCGGGCGAGATGACGCGGCTCCCCTTCTCCTCCTCGTCCAGAATACTGCCGAATGTCACTGCGAAATCCCCGAAACGGTCATTCACTTTGTCAACGGCGTCGATCATCAGGGTTTTCTTTCTCTCATTCTCAAAAAGCGGCAACTGGTTGCTCTGGTAGCTGAGGCTGGTCAGCCGCACGCCAAGAAGGCGCACCGGCTGCGTAAGCGCCAGCGTCTCCAGGATGGCTGCCGCGGCCCGGTAGATATCCTCGCTCCGGTTGATATGGTCCGGCAGGGTTTCCTGCTTTCCCACCCATGTATCGAAATCGGCATACCTGATGGAGAGGGTTACGGTCCTTCCCCGGACATTGTACCTGCGAGCCCGCCGGCCGACCATCTCCGAAAGCTGCAAAAGGTATCGGAGTATCTCTCTTGGCGAGGATATGTCGTGCTCCAGGGTCATGGAGTGCCCTACGCTCTTCATCTCGTCGGCCTCCTCTGCCGGGACCACGGGTGATGCGTCGATACCCAGTCCCATCAGATGGAGCCGCTCGCCGATGATCCCGAACTTCTTCCTGAGCACCTCCACCGGGAATCTCCCCAGTTCGCCACAGGTTCGAATGCCGTAGAGCTCCAGCTTTCGACCGGTCTTGCTCCCCACCCCGCATAGCTCCTTGACAGAGAGATTCTCCAATACTTTCTTGACTTCATCCTGTCTGATGACCACTAGCCCGTCCGGCTTGCGCATCTCCGAGGCGAGCTTGGCGAGAAGTTTGTTGGGGGCGATGCCGATGGAACAGGTGATGCCGAATAGTCGCCTTATGCGGGCCTTGATCAGGCAGGCGATCCGTTCCGGGGGGCCGAACAGCCTGAGCGAACCGGTGATGTCGAGAAAAGCCTCGTCGATGGAAAAGACCTCCACCAGTGGGGTGTAGTCGAGGAATATCTTCACGATCCGGGCGGATGTCCAGGTGTACTTCCGATTGTTTCCAATCACCAGGATGAGGTGGGGGCAATTCCTTTTCGCCTCCCAGACGGTCATGCCGGTTTTAACGCCATATGCCCTTGCCTCGTAGGAACTGGTGGTGACCACCGTCCGCTTGGCCGAGCCGATCACCGCAATCGGCTTGCCGCGCAGGGCCGGATTGCTCTGCTGCTCCACCGAGGCAAAGAAGGCATTCATGTCGATATGGAGGATGACCCGCTCATTCATGTCTTGAGGATATCAGATGATAACCAGGTTTTGTCAAGGGGAAATTAGCGGATATTCCATCTCTCTCGCCTGTAGTTTCAAAGAGATGGCAAAGATCTATGATGCAAGCGGGAGGAGATCGGCTGCTAGGATGATGCGGTCATCCTCGGCCGCGACAGCGTGGGCGCTGTGGTCGATAAGGTCGAAGAGTAACTGGTAATTACCTACATGCGCAGGTTCGCGGGTCTTGCGGCCGAAGTATTTACCGGGCTGGCTGAATACTTCGGTTGCCACGAGGTCGTCGTAAATTGCGAAGTCGAAGGAACTGGCGGTGTCCCTGCCACTGATGTCGCTTGCCGCCGGCAGTTCGTCGCGATAGGCAATGCGCACCTCGATGCCGTCATGCAACTGGTTGAGGATGACCTTCTGCACTGTCGGGTCTGACAGTTCTTCCCTGCTGCCCATAACGAAGATGCGGGTGATCCGCACCCCCCTGTCCAGCGCGCGCAGATTGGCCTGGTAGTAATTGATGAGCACGCCTTTGCTCTCCCAGCCGGTAGTGAGAGGATCGACCACCTTGACCTGTCGACGGCTCTCGTCCAGGTATTTTGCCCCCTTCATGTAGAACTCTGTCTCATCCAGAGGTATGTACCCCTGCTGCAGGAGAACCAAGGTCCGTTTTGCGCTGGCCATGACTTCGTGGGCCTTGGAATGGCATTCGGGATCTGTTATCCGGGCGATGGCAAAGGTGACTTCATGGGCATGATCGTATTTCTCCATAAGCTTTTGCCGAGTCTGATCAATCTCTTCACGCAAAAGATAGGTGGCTAGTGAAAGAAGTATTCCTGTCCCGAAGATGATCAATGCTGCATCCGTATGATGAAGCGCCAGATGAAATAAGAGAGCCAGCCCGGAGCCGGCGAGAAATTCGATGAATATCGCCATGTTGTGTATTTTCTTAGTCATTTTCTGTTCTCCCGTCTTTCTATTTGTTCCTTGGCAATAAAAAAAGCCGGGCAACCGAAATAATCTGTGATATTTCGGTTGCCCGGCTGTCTGCGTGAGACCCTTTAGGTTTTCCGCCCCACCCTCGCGGATGGTTTAGTATTGTCGTATATCGATCCTTTGATTGCCCATTGAGGACTATTTTTCATTAGAAGCTAGCCCAAATGGTGGTTAAAGTCAAGCAAAAATGATGATTAAATAATATAACATCCTGATATAAAAGACTATTTATGCAGATACGGTATTAATTCGAGCAAAACGTTGCAAAACGCATTTACATGACTGCCGATGCAGGTTGCTGTGAAAGGTACTGCTCGAACTGTTTCTTGTCTTGAGCGCAACGCTGGGCTTCTTCGGGTGTGACCCGTTTCATCTTCATGAGATCGAGTATTTTCTGATCCATGAGCTGCATTCCGTCCTTTTTCGCTGTCTGGATGATTGAGGGGATCTGGAAGGTCTTCCCCTCACGGATCAGGTTGGCGATGGCAGGCGTCCCCACCATAATCTCCATGGCCGCAATACGTCCTTTCCCGTCCGCGCTTTTCAGGAGTTGCTGGCATACGACACCCTTCAGGGATTCGGAGAGCATCGCCCGCACCTGCTCCTGTCCGTCACTGGGAAATGCATCTATAACCCTGTCTATGGTCTTGGATGCGGAACTGGTGTGAAGCGTTCCGAATACCAGATGACCGGTCTCGGCTGCGGTCATTGCCAGGCTTATGGTCTCAAGGTCTCGCATCTCACCTAGAAGGATCACGTCCGGGTCTTCCCTGAGCGCCGCGCGCAAGGCAGCGGCAAAGCTCTCGGTATGCTCGCCGATCTGTCTCTGGTTAAGGAGTGATTGCTTGTTTTCGTGTATGAATTCGAGGGGATCCTCCAGTGTCAGGATATGCTCCTTACGGGTGGTGTTGATCATGTCGATCATGGCCGCGAGGGTAGTGGATTTGCCGGAGCCGGTCGGCCCGGTGACAAGGACCAACCCCTTTTTCAGCATCGTCATTTTCCTGACTCCTTCAGGGAGGCCCAGGTCGTCCGCGGTCATGATATTGGCCGGTATGATGCGAAAGACCGCTGCGATCCCCTTGTGCTGCATGAAGAGGTTGCCGCGGAAGCGGGAAAAGTCGGGGATATCGTATGCGAAGTCCAGGTCCCGCCTTACATCGAAATCCAGCCGCTGTTTTTCTGTCAGGATTTCGTATAGGATGGTTTTCAGCTCTTCATGGGAGAGGGACTTGGAATTGAGGCGCGTCATCTCGCCATGCAGGCGAAAGATGGGTGGTGAGCCGGTGGAAAGGTGAAGATCTGAAGCCCCCTGCTCCTTCATGATCTTGAAAAGGGCATCGATTCGTGCCATTTGATTATCTCCTGTATTTTAGTACTGGACTTTGGCGGCGGCATATTCTTCCGGTGAAATCTCGCCGTTTTGCAAAAGCCCATCCAGCTGGCCGTTGATGCCCCCATAACCGTTTCCCCCCAGAGTGCAAAGGAGTTCGGTGCTTTCCCTGGCGGACTCGAATGCTTCCCGGAAAGCCGTGTCAACGGAAACGACATCCAGCAGGTACTTCATGCCGTTCAAACCGGAATAGCCGCATTCCGCGCATCCCCTCGCATTGTAATAGAGATTGGCGGATGGTATTGCCATATCCTCGCCGGGTACGGGGCGACTCTCACGACAGTGGGGGCAGAGCGTTCTTATCCCGCTGCAGGAAACAATTCCGCTGATTCCCGCCATTACTGAATGGTTGAAATGTCGTTCGGAAAGGAGATAATCAATGACACCTCCGACTCCGCTGCATGATATTCCCGCGACAACGAGCCGGTTGCGCATCGCTCCCTTCCATGCGGTGAGAAAGGAGCGGCTCCCGGTGGCGTCTTCAATGATTATGATGTCCGGGTCATGATCATCCAGTGCAGTCATTACCGTCTCAAGTGTTTCCGTATGATTTTCCGTCAAGGGAATGCGGGGGAAGCTCTTATTCCCCTTACCGATACCTGTGCCGAGAAGGAGGACGTTTTTTCCCGCTGTAGCGGCTTCATCCAGGTACAGGTCGAGCAGGCGGCAGCGCTCCTGCAGGTTCCATGAAGCGAATAAAACGAGACCCCTGCCGATTTCCGTCAATTGCCGGAATCTGCCCGCTGTACCCGTATCCAGCCCCAGACCGTCGAGCAGAGATGGGAAGGTATGGTTCGACCATAGCCGTATTGTAACGCATTCTCCCTCCAGTGCATTGAGCATGGAGACCCGGAGCACAACATCGCTTTCCCGGAAACGAAACACGACCTTCCCCTCTTTTGCAAGATCGTTGGATTTATCGATCCGTGTAAGCTTCATTATGTATGCAAGAAGATCAGGGTATGAGCCGATGGGAAAACTGCCGATCTCCCGGAAGGTTTGCCCGCGACGGACCGAGGCCCGGACATTCGCGCCCGCGGGCTGCAGTGAAAGCGAATCGATACCGTTTTGCAGAAAAAAGAGGATCAGGTATTCAAGCATGCGTGTCCCGCTGCTGTCCGAGTTGATCTTTTCTAGAATGCCTTCGGAAAAAGATCCGGATGAAAATCCGAAAGAAACATCGCCCCTGGAAGGTCCGTAGAAAAAATCGAGCATTTCGGTCAGTTCCCGGATAACCGGCATGGAGACGGTAATCCGGCAGCCGGTTGCCTTTTCGACCTCTTCCACAGCGGTCCTGTCGAGGGGATCGGCCAAGGCTATATGAAGCTCATCGCCTGTACGGATAATGGGGATGAGATTATATTTGCGGGCCAGTTCCCTTGGGACGAGTTTGACCGCGTTCCGGTCGATGGTCTGCTCGTTGAGGCGGACATAGGGGATGTCCAGCTGATTGGAAAGAGCCCAATCGATATCCTCCTGATCCACGATCCCCAGTTTTACGAGGGCCTCGCCGAAACGGCATCCGGAAAGCTTCTGTTCTTCCAGGGCCACACGTATGTCATCCTCGGTTATGATCCTGGATTTGAAGAGAACCTCGCCTACAGTTCCTGCTTTTACCAGACTTTCCATTCTAACACTCCTGTTGCATCGGGTTGCGCCAGTGGATTCGCATTATCCACCCCCCGGAACAGACGTCCTTTTCTGTTCAGCAGGGGAGGGTAGCTGGCTCATTCTGCTTGAGCAATATCGTTGCCAATTGCGATTGATGCAATTCCGACGTGTTACGTTTCAATAACGCCCGACGACTTCCGCTTGATGTTGATAATTTGAACTTATGTACGGATTTTGAACTTATAAATCTGGTCTATGGTCGGATTCTTAACGATTTGCTGAAAAGGAGAGGAGGAAGGGAGAGGGTGGCCGTTTAGCTGATTCATGGTTTGAAGGATTGAACGCTCAATTTATGCATCGCTTAACCTCTTCAGCCAGCCGCAGGCGCATCTCGTTCAGTCCGCTGCTGATGGAGACCTTGTAGCGATGGGGATTGATGAATCTGAGGCAGCCATTGGGGAGCCGGGCAAGTTGAGATGCAGAGCGGTCAGCCATTTCGTCCAGATTCTCCTTATCTCGCCGGGTCCGTCTTCCATCTGCCATAACCATTGAGCGGATATCCTGAAATGCCGCATTCATCGGAATATCCACATGCTGCAAGGGGTTCACGGGGTCATGGACGGTGTCGCCCGGACTGACTTCTTCATCGGCCAGAGTTATTATGTCCTGAATGAATGATCCGTCCGGGGCCACTGCGCGAAGCAGTCGCTTGCGGTCGGGGAGGGTGGCCTTGGCTATGTCGCTGGTTACCTTCAATTTCGGCTGGTCGCCGACCCTCACCAGCTTGTAGACACCGCCGAGGGCGCCTCCTCCTTCGCCGGCGCATGTCGCCAGGCGTGTGCCGACACCGTAGATGTCCACCTTGCCTCCTTCTTCACGGATGGAAGTAATAACATGTTCATCCAGTTCATTGGATGCGACGATCTTCACGTTCGGGAATCCAGCATCGTCGAGCATGCGGCGCGTCTCAACGCTCAGGTAGGCGAGGTCCCCCGAATCGATGCGCACTCCAGCCATGGAATGTCCCAATTGGCTCAATTCACGGGCAACGGTGATGGCGTTCGGTATTCCGCTTTTCAGGGTGTCATAGGTGTCCGCCAGCAAGATGCAGCTATCGGGGAAGACCTCGGCATATTTGCGGAAGGCTGTCAACTCGTCGGGGAAGGCCATGATCCAGCTGTGGGCATGGGTCCCTCTGACCGGGATAGAGAATGTTTTGCCGGCAAGGACGTTGCTGATGCTCCGGATCCCTCCCACATAAGCCGCCCTGGCTTCGCTCAAGCCTCCGTCCGGACCCTGTGCACGGCGCAGGCCGAATTCTATCACAGCGCTTCCTTCCGCGGCGTGACTGATGCGGGCAGCCTTTGTGGCAACCAGTGTCTGAAAATTGATGATGTTAAGGAGCGCCGTTTCCACGAATTGGGCCTCCGCGAGACCCCCTTCAACGGTCAGGAGCGGTTCATTGGCAAAGAGAGCGGTCCCCTCCGGTGGGGCGATGACCTTGCCGCGAAAACGAAATGCGTGCAGAAAATCGAGGAAAGACGAATTGAAAATCTTGAGGCCTTTCAGATAGGAGAGCTCGTTGTCGGTGAACTTCAGGTTTTCCAGGTAGGAGAGGGCGGTATCGAGACCTGCAAAAATCGCATAACCACCGTTGAAGGGGTTATGCCGGAAGAAGAGATCGAAAACCGCGGGGGTATCAGCCATCCCTTCTTCCAGATAACCCGCGAGCATGGTCAGTTCATAGAGGTCGGTGAGGAGGGCGGAGTAGCGCATGGTAGCTCCGTTGTAGTGATGATTCACGTCAACTATATCACGTAAAAAATAGGTTTGGTTTATAGGCTGAAGGCTGAAGGAATAAACAGACTGCGGAAAGCCGTTGCTTCAGCCTTCAGCCTGATTTTCTTCCTTAAAACATGAATCTGCGCATGCTTATATTAAGAAGAATACTCACCCCGATCATTGAAGTAATCATCGAGGTGCCGCCATAGGAAAAAAACGGCAGAGGTACTCCCACTACGGGGAAAAGGCCGATGACCATACCCATATTGATTAGGATATGCCAGAAGAGCATGGCAGAGACCCCCATGGCCAGCAGACTGCCGAAGCGGTCATTGCATCTGCCTGCTATGTTCAGACCCCACAGAATCAGGAGCAGATAAAGGAGCAGCACAAACAGGCAGCCGATAAAACCCCATTCTTCGGCAAAGACGGAAAATGCAAAATCGGTATGCTGTTCGGGCAGAAACCGAAGATGAGACTGGGTGCCGTTGAGAAAACCTTTCCCCAGAATTCCGCCGGAACCGACGGCGATTTTGCTCTGGATTATATGGTAGCCGCTACCCAATGGGTCTCGATCAGGATTGAGAAAGTTGAGAATGCGTTCTTTCTGGTATTCACGAAGGAAATTGTGCCATCCCAGAAATATCACCGGTATCGACGCCAGAAAAAGCGATACGAGAGTCGCCCACCTCACTCCGACGTATAGGACCATGGAACAGACAATGAGAAGAACAAGAATGGCGGTTCCCAGATCAGGCTGTTTCATGATCAAAAGAACCGGCCCCCCCAGGAGCAGGAAAGGATAGCCGAGTTCCCGCAAGCCTATACCCTGATAATACGATCGGTTGCTGAAAAAACGGGCAAACACGGCTATGATGACAATTTTCATCGGTTCCGAGGGTTGAATGCTGAAAAAGCCGAGGTGAAGCCAGCGTGTGGCCCCCATGGAAGTCTTGCCGACTACAAGAACCAGTATCAGTAATACCAGCAATGCTCCGTAAATCCAGTAAGCAAGGTCTTCAAGAAAGTGATAGTCGATGCTGCATAAGATCACGGACAAAAAAAGGCCTGCCGTGATCCAATATATCTGCTTTATGAAGAACGGGGTGCCGATCATCCTGTATGAAGCCGATGCGCTGTAGATATTGATAACGCCTATGACGGCGATCAGCGCCACCAGCCAGCACAAGGTCCAGTCAAAATTGGTGAAAAGCCTTCTGTCAATCATCAGGAATACCTTTTTACCAGTTTGTCTAATAAATTCAGAAGCAAAAAAAGCGGGTCAGATCAAGGTCTGGGACCGGCATCCGGAATCTGCCTTAGATCCGGTCTTTGGGGATTGTCGCTTTTCTCCCTGGCAGGCGCTTGAATATCTTCCCCTTCTTCAGAGGAGTTGTCTTTCGTTACCGGTTTTTTGATGACACCTTTCTCCTCGAAATACTTTCGCAATATTCGACCCGCGATCGGGGCCGCCGCGGCCCCGCCATGCTCGCCATGCTCAACAACAACCGCAACGGCAACCTCGGGCCTGTCATATGGCGCAAATGCCACAAAAAGGGCATGATCCCGGTATTTATAAGGGATCTCTCCCTTGTTGTCGCGGATCTTGACTACCTGCGACGTTCCTGTCTTCCCAGCCACCTTGACCTCATAAAGACGCGCTGCCCCGCCTGTTCCATGTGATTCATTGACTGCGGCGAGAAGCCCTTCTCTTACGAGGTGAAAATTGTCTTTCCTGAATGGAATCTTTTTCTTGATTTCAGGAAAAAATTCTTTCAGAACCTTTCCATCCGGCGCCATAACCTTTTTTACCAGGTAAGGCCGGTAGATCGTGCCTCCATTGGCCACCGCGGCAATCATGGATGCAAGCTGGATGGGGGTGGCAAGGACGTATCCCTGTCCAATCGAGGCTGATAGGGTGTCCCCGCGATACCATTTCTTGCCGTACTTCTTCTCTTTCCACTCCAGGGTGGGGATCATACCCCCCTTTTCATTCTCCAGATCTATCCCAAGCGGTTTTCCCAGACCGAATTCACGTGCGCAGGCAGCGATCCTGTCGATGCCGAGCTTTTCGCCCAGCTGATAGAAATATACATCGCAAGATTCTCTCAGCGCGCGTTTCAGATTTACAGTACCGTGACCTTTTTTCTGCCAGCAATTGAATCTGCTCGTTCCGACAACATAATACCCTTTGCAGTCGAAGGTTGTGTTTTCGTTTATAATCCCATTTTCAAGTCCTGCCAGGGCCGTGATGATCTTGAAGGTCGAGCCGGGCGGGTATTGCCCTTTCAGCGCCTTGTTTTCCAGTGGATGGCGTATGTCTTCAAGATACTCGTTCCATTTGCTGGGAGGCATTCTCCCGGCAAAAAGCGCCGGATCGAAGCCGGGATTGCTGACAAAAGAGAGTATTTCGCCGCTGTTTACATCCATGACTACGGCAGCCCCTGCCTTATCGCCCAATGCCAGTTCGGCAACCTTCTGAAGCTCAGCATCGATGGTCAGAATGAGACTGTTGCCGACGGTTGGGACGGCTTCGCTGATTGTCCTCAGGAACCTTCCTCTTGCATCGACCTCGATCTGCCTGCCGCCGTCGCCGCCGTGAAGATCCTTTTCCCAGCTTCGCTCGATTCCGCTCTTGCCTGTGTAGTCGCCGGGATTATATTCCCTGAATTCCGGCCGGTCGAGTTCATTTTCCGAAATCTCGCCCAGATGACCAAACAAGTGCGCTGCCATTGGCCCATTGGAATATTCCCTTACCGGTTTCATCTCGATATCTATTCCCGTCAGCTGCAGGCGGTTCTCCTCAAGGAACTCCAGCTGGTCACGGGATATGCCTGATGCAAGCATTATCGGATAGTACTTTGCACGCCCCTTGCCCTTTTCCCATTTTGCCAGCAGCTCCTGCCGGTCCAGTTGAAGGGCATTGCTCAGCTTAGCGATCAGATTGCCCTTGTCCTTCACATCCTGGGGAATTACGGCAAGACTGAAAGAAGGTGTATTGCCCACAAGTATTTTACCGTTCCTATCGAGTATTGCGCCTCGTGAAGCGGCAATGGGCACAAACCTCAACCTGTTGCTTTCCGACAGGTCCATTAAATCCGCGGATTT
>JBGQDJ010000053.1:0-10421 GCA_041495805.1 Geobacteraceae bacterium | reverse complement strand
TTCAGCCTTCAGTCTTCAGTATGCTTCATCTCTTTTCCAGGGTAAAATCCGGCGCCAGCGGTTCATGCAGATCAAGATGCCCTTCCAGGGTTTCCAAATCCTTGCCGTTGTGCATAAGCTTCACCAGCTTGATCCGGGGGAAATTAACCGCAATTGTGTTCACGATCGAATAGACAGCCGTCATTTCGGAGTTGCTCCCTCCCGGAAGCGCCTTTACAAGTTCATCGCCCAGATCGACATAGGCCACATCGCGCTCTATTCGGACAGTGCGAATCGAGGTCGAGGTGGGGAGGGTGGGCGACAGATTCCCCAGGGGACCATTGATCAGTTCACCGATCACAGCCTCCACACATTCCGCCGGCTCGCCGCAGGAATCGATCTCACGCCCTTCCCGGACCAATCCGGCGCCATCCGTAGAAGCAAAGAAGAGCGTAACAAGGTGAATCCCCTGCTGGTGGGGCTGCGCGGGAAGAGCGGGCTGGTGGTGCCGCGTCTCGTACTTTTTCAGCATCAGCGCGCCAAATACGACAGCGCAGATGAAGAATGCGATGAAAAGGACCGTCAGGTCCCGGCGAGGCAGTTTACTTTTCAACACCATGCTCCTCACCCATGCCCGCGTCCTCCAGATTTACCTGGTAGACGTCGCCCAGTCGCCCGCCGAGAAAGCGGTTTCCGACCCTGATAAACCCTGCCGGAACATCGGTTACGAAAAAGTGGTGGTTTCCCCTTTCCGAGGAAGGGCGCAATATATCTCCGGCGCCCAGGGTTTCGGCCACGGTGCGTGCCGTCTCCTCCGCCGAGTCCACCAGTTTGACTCCATCCCCCATGACCTCGGCAATTATCCCTTTCAATAGGGGATAATGGGTGCAGCCGAGCACCAGGGTGTCCACCCCCTCATCCTTCAGTCCCTGAAGATAGTTACGTGCCGTCAAGCGCGCCACTTCATTATCCACCCATCCCTCTTCCGCCAGAGGCACGAAGAGCGGACAGGCGCGGGTCACCACTTCGATGCCCCGGTCAATCTTCTTGATGGCCTTGGAATAAGCGCTGCTCTGGATGGTCGCCGTCGTGCCGATGACGCCAACCTTGCCGCTTCGTGTCACGGAAACCGCGCGCCTTGCGCCAGGCTCGATCACCCCTATAATGGGGATGGAGAAGTGATTCTTCAGTGCATCCAGGGAGACCGCCGAAGCAGTATTGCAGGCCACCACGAGCAGTTTTATGTCGCGCTCCACCAGAAATGAGGTGACCTGCAGGCTATAGCGGGTAACCGTCTCCGGCGATTTCGTGCCGTAAGGGACCCGTGCCGTGTCCCCAAGATAGATGGTGTCTTCCTGGGGGAGCGCCTTGACCACTTCCTTGAGAACGGTGAGGCCGCCAACCCCGGAATCGAATATGCCGATTGACTTCCAGGTCAATTTATCTGAATCTCCCCTGTTGTCTGGAAAGGTTGCGCCGGGATGTCCATTGGTGCTGCACGCAATGTTGCCCCGAGGTTCTAAGTCCAGTAATATCTTGTCGTTGCAGTAAAAAATATATATACTATTTTATGCCTTTAGCATTGTCAAGGCATTTACATTTGTTGCCACCTGTCCTGAGTCAACCTCTCCGGAGCGTCTTGCTGACTCACTTTATCATGCTTCAAAATGGCAAAATTTGAGATGGCAAACCATATGAAGGAAGTCTATTCCGACCGATCCATTGTAGTTGCAGGTACAGTTGTCCTCTCATGGTTAACGAATACCGATATCAACATCCGCCATTTTGGTGTTTAATTATTCAACAAATTTTGCTATGTAAAGGTATCGCTTTCATTACTTCGGGGGCCCCATGGAAAAACAGGAAATCTTGAACCAGACAAAAGACGCGCTCACCCCTTTCGAGACGGAAAACCTCGTCAAATTCGTAAAAGGGCTGACCTTCTCCGCTGTTCTCGGAAATCCCTGGATGCTTGCCATCCTGGCGATAGTTATATTCTATGCGATATTCAAGCGGTCAAAATTTGTCCTACTATTCCTCTTCACCTTCTTCTCCCTGATGTTACTCATTCAGTACACCCTGCCGGCAGAGGGGGAGTTCACGTTATCCTCACTCCTCCCATTTGTCGGGGGGGGGCTGGTCATAGGCTCGGTCCTGATCTATTTCACCTTTATCAAGTCGGAGTGATCATTTGCACCGGGTCGGCTTTACTACAACCATCCCCCTGGAAGTGCTGATCGCCGCGGGCAGGCGACCGGTTGACCTGAACAATATTTTCATAACAGGGGGAAGCAGCTGCCGGCTTGTTGAAGAAGCGGAAATGGCGGGGTTTCCCCGGAATGTCTGCGGCTGGATAAAGGGGATTTACGCAGCGATAAGAGAGAGCGGGCTCAGGGAAGTGGTGGCGGTAACCGAAGGTGATTGCAGCTACACCAAGGCGCTCATGGAGGTCCTCTCCCTCGAAGGGATACGGATAGTCCCCTTTGCCTACCCCCATGACCGGGATGCGGGAAGCGTCAGGTTTGAGATAGAAAAACTGATGCGCCATTTTGATGTCGGGTGGGAAGAGGTAAACCGGGCGAAAGTGCGGCTGGACGGAATAAGGCGTAAAATCCGCGAGATCGACCGGCTGACCTGGCAGGAAAACCTGGCAACGGGATGGGAAAACCATTATTTTCAGGTGTCGGCTACCGACATGAACGGTGATCCGGACCGGTTCGAAGCGGAAGTTGACGGATTTCTCAAAGATGCTGCCGGCCGGCGCCCATTTCAGGAGCGGCTCAGACTGGCCTATATCGGGGTCCCCCCCATCTTTCCGGACATATACGCCTTTCTTGAGACGCTCGGCGCCCGTGTGGTTTTCAATGAAACCCAGCGGCAGTTCGCAATGCCTTACGACATCGCCGACATGGTAGAGCAGTACCGTTCCTACACCTATCCCTATGACATCTTCCATCGTCTAGCCGATATCATTCCGGAGACCGGAAGACGCAAGGTGGATGCGGTCATACATTACGTCCAGTCATTCTGCTTCCGCCAGATCGAAGACATGATCATCCGCAAAAAGCTACCTCTCCCTATACTTACCCTTGAAGGAGACAAGCCCGGCCCACTGGATGAGAGGACGAAGATACGGCTGGAGGGTTTCGTGGAAATGCTGGGAGACAGGGACCAGGGACCAGGGACCAGGGACCAGGGAGAGGAGAGTTCGATTCAATGAGAATCGGCATAGACCTGGGAAGTCGCAAGGCCAAATTCGCGCTTTTTCGGGACAATAACTTAGACCGGCTGGCCGATTACGACACCATAACCTTTTACAAAAGGTTCGGCAGCCTGGATGGGGATGATCTCTCCCTCGACCTGCATGGATCCGGTTTGTTCGGCAACGAGGAGTTGTCTAGGGCGGAAGTGACGGTGACCGGCTATGGCCGGAATACCCTAAGTCTGAAGGGAGCACATATCGTCTCCGAGGTCAGGGCACATGTGGCCGGGGCGATCTTTCAGACCGGACTTAAAAACTTCACCATGCTCGATATGGGTGGTCAGGACACCAAGGTGGCCCTGGTAAAGAACGGCAGACTTGAAGACTTCGTCATGAACGACAAATGCGCCGCATCGAGCGGCCGCTACCTGGAGAACATGGCGGCGGTCCTTGAGGTGAGCCTTGAAGAGCTTTCCTCCCACTGGGAGGACCCGGTGAAGCTGGATGCCACCTGCGGGATATTCGGGGAATCGGAACTGATCGGCCAGATACTGCGCGGCCACTCGACAGCCGCTCTCTGCGCCGGGGTAAACCAGACCCTGGTCAAGCGGGTCCTTCCCATGCTTCGACGCTTTCCGTCAAAAACCATCGTCCTGGTCGGCGGAGTGGCCCTGAACAGCGCATTGGCCCGACTGCTGGAGATGGAAGCCGGGATGCCGGTTGTCGTGCCGGAACATCCGCAGCACAACGGCGCCATCGGCTGCGCGACTATTTGAAACCTCTTTACCTCAGCCTTTACCTTTACCTTTTTCTTCGGAGGCTTCATGAAAATCGGAAAATATGACTGGGTTTTTATCGCCCTTGCGGCTGTCGTTCTGATGGTGTTTTTCGTCATATCCGGACCGGAAAAGACAAAGAAAGTCCCATACAACGAAGCGCACAAGAAGTTTTACGACATCGTCAGTCAAACCGGCAGCAAGATGGAGGCGGACAAGGGGTGTCCGGCCTGCCACAACGAACATGGGGGGATCCCCTTCCCGGTTAAACACCCTGTCAAGCCGAAAGACGGGCCGATGCGCTGCCTCTTCTGCCACAAACTGCAGAAGAGATAATCAGGTCATATGTCCACTTTAAATCTGACCCTCGAACTTGAGAACCTCATAGCCCACATTACAGGGCAAGTTGAAGAGTTCGGCCATATCGATCCCCGGCGGGTTCTGGTCTGCGTATCCTCAACCCGCGGCGGCGGAGTGCACGGCACATACGCCAAGATTCATCCACTCCGCTTCGAAGACGGCACCCGCTGCAAAACGATCAGGCGCGGAATGCGCAAAAATGACTACGAGATGCCACGGATTACCCACCGTGGAGTGGAAATGCTATATGTGGTCTATTTCCTGGTCCCCAGGTTTCTAAATCTCCCTTTTCGCGAAAAGCTGATCACCCTTTTTCATGAACTTTTCCATATCTCCGCTGACTTCAACGGAGACATCCGCCGCTTTCCCGGCAAAAACTACGCCCATGGCAGCTCCACCAAAAAATACAACGCATACATGGGCAAGCTGGTGGACACCTACCTGGGAAATTTGATCGACCGCAGCATATTGTCATTTCTGGAGGGCGACATGGAGGAGATCCGTGGGCGCTTCAAGGCCATCGTGGGAAGGAAAATGGCCGCACCCCGGATACAGCTTGTGAAGTAACACCGTCAGTTTGCTGTGATCGCACAAATTTCCGACTGGACCGTAGCACAAAAAAAATGAACCCTTCCGCATAGTGTGGAAGGGTTCATTTTTTTCTGGCGCGCCCGGAGAGATTCGAACTCCCGACCGCCTGGTTCGAAGCCAGGAACTCTATCCAGCTGAGCTACGGGCGCAAATTGAATTGAAAAAAAGGGGCAGGCACAGTTGCCTGACCCCTTGTTTTGGGTGGTGAGCCGCGTTGGGATCGAACCAACGACCACCTGATTAAAAGACCTAGGATATCGATAACTTACAACAATTGGCAACTCATGTCAACAGATATTTTACGTACTTAACGGATTCCATTTATTGCCGTTTGTTGTCTTTTGTTGCCATTTTTTCTTGGCACTGTCCCAAAATTGTCCCATTTGTAGGAACCTTTTGCTTGCTGTCGACAGCTCTTCCAGTGAATCTAAACTTATAGGAAAATGTTTAGATTCGATTAAGTATGCTTTCAGGCCCATCATCGAGATTCTATAAATCGAATTTCAATTATGCCCCACAACTGCGCCGAAGTGTGGCACTCTCAATAACCACGATTTGTCCGAGGACCCATCTACTGGATCTGCAGATTTTCCAGGGTCAGCGAGCCGGTCCCAACGGTTAAAGTCCCATGGAGAGTGGTATAGCCGCCGTAAGCTGTGTACCCCTGATTGAAGCCACCCTTGAGGATCAGGGTCTTACTCAGGTTAAGGTTGAGATTCTCGTTGAAGTCTGTACCCCAGGCCTGGATGACGTTCCCGTTGGAGGCGGCGCCGTAGGCGGTAATGAGGGTGGGGTTGTAGCTGGAGGTGCCGTAGATGAGGGTCTTGTGATCCTTGTCCTCGTTGAAGGCGGCGGTTACCGCTTTGTCGGAGTCCATGGTCAGCATGCAGTCGCCACTCGATGCGATGAAATCACCCAGCCATCCCTTGAAGAGGGAGAAATCGGACGCGTTTCCTTTCAAAGTGACTCCCGTGTTCGGGTCGAAGAGTGCATAGGTTTCAACATTGCCGGCGATGCCGCCAGGGGTGCTTGATACGCTCCCATGGCCGTCTCCGGAGAATGAAACGATGAGCGGGTACTTGTTAAGGGGCGTCTCGGTGATCTCCGTTGACTTAGCGCTCTCGGCGCCTATCTCATTCATGGCGCTTACTGCTATAAAATACGGAGTGCCATTGTTCAACCAGTTCAGTTTGTATTTTGAGACATTGCCAGCAATTTGTGAGTCGAAGTAAGTTCCTGAGGAGGTTCCATAGTAAACCTTGAATCCTCCTCCGCTTGAACCGTTACCTGGCGTCCATTTAAGATTGACGGAGTTCATGCTTGGGATGCCTGAGAGGGAGGCCGGGACGGCTGGAGCGGCGATGGTTGTACCAGTCCAAGGGTAGTAATTTATATAATTGCTAACTTTATTGCCCTTGCCATTTGGGTTGTAGAAGCCGCCACTCGCCCGGTCGTCGGAGTCGTCCAACGGGCCGGAAGGATCGCCCCAGTCATTATTTGACATATCAACTGCTTTATAACCCGATTTATATAATGAATAATATGCTCCATAATAACCATTATTTTTTATGACATTCCCACTGTAAACTCCACCGCCCTTAAATTCGTCAAAATATACGCCGGTAAAGAATCCGCTGATTGCATTACTGACCACCTCAGGTGCCGCCGTTCCGTATATATGTAATCCAATACCTCCTGTTGATCCATTTTGGCCATTCAGCCCGTTCAAATTATTATCTCTTATTACAGGCGATCCAGAATAAATATGAATCCCCGAACCCGCAGTAATTGTATTATTGGTTATTAATGATTGACCACCAGCTGAAATTCCACTCGACCAACCCGCAGTGATTGTATTATTGGCTATTGATGATTGATTACTAGCTACAATTGCAGTCGACCCATCCGCGATGTGTTCAAAAATGCACCCATCGATTCGGCTATTACTCTCTCCAAGATTAATTCCCGACCAAGAACTATTTACATCCTCCGCGGTAAATTTTGTATCCTCAGCGATAAATTCACCGGAATTAACTTGAATACTACCATACGTATCAAATTTTACAGTTCTTCCAGAAGGAATATGCAGTTTGCCACCATTTATTTCTAAGTAGTGGACTCTATATATCTTGGCTGCCGGTTCATTTAGGGTTGCTGGGTTATTAATTGTCCCCGAGAATGACAAGTCCGCATCAATATTGCCTTGATATGAATTGTTACTTATTTGCGGGTCTAAGTTAGATTCCATTGAGATTCCAACTGAATTATTGAGGAATCTGTTTCCGCTATAGACACCACCGCTACTATCCCAGATGTGTCCCAAATATATTGAAGGTCCAAGATGACTTTCTAGTCCAGTACCATTCCCAGCAAACACATTGCCTGTAACTGTCGGGAACGCTTCTCGTACTATTATACCAGTGCTACCATTATTTAAGTTATTATTGCTGATAACCGGCGCCCCTCTTTCTAAAACTATTGTGGTAATGGCGCTACTACCGACAAACGTATTGCCAATAATTGTTGGTGATGAGTTATCTACAAATACAACGGGTACCGGGACAGGTTCGCACCATCCCAAACAGTCGAACCAGGGTATTCCGCCTAAATGTTCGAGATCACATGAATCTAATTTGCTCTTGCTGGCACCCGCCCCACTAAAAACTATCGAACCACCATATGCATTTACGCCGTTCGCCGACGTGAACTGAGCACCTTTGGCATTCAATGTCCCATTAACAATGATAGCTGCTGCACATGAGTTCCACGTGCAGGAAAGACTTGCAAATTGTATTACTGCTCCTTGCTCAATTGTAAGAGTAGCCCCTTGCGCAACAAATACATCTCCTTGCAGCACATATATCCCCCCGCTGTACCACGTCTCATCCCCATAAATCGTATGCCCCTGAATAGTTCTTGTCCCAGGGCCAACAAAGATTCCTATCTGGCTTGTTATTGAAGAATCATCATTGAGGGTGAGGGTTAGGGTAACAGTATAGTTACCGGTTGTTGAGTAAGGATGATCTTGAGTACTGCCAGGTTCCGTGGGAGTGTTGTCACCATAATCCCAAGAGTATCCCTTAAAGCGCGAAGAATTAGGAGTGGAGAAGTGTCTATTCAGAGACTCATATCCATCGGGATAAGTAACATCGATCTCTGGAGGACGTAAGGTTACACTTTCTGAGACCACATGAGTGCCGTTATTGCTGTCGGTTATGGTCAATGATACGTTATAGGTTCCAGGCGCTCTGTAGTAATGGTTAACTGATTGGCCGGTATCGCTCAACCCATCGCCGAAATCCCATGCATAGGAAG
The DNA here is from genome assembly GCA_041495805.1 of Geobacteraceae bacterium. Lineage (GTDB taxonomy): Bacteria > Desulfobacterota > Desulfuromonadia > Geobacterales > Geobacteraceae > JBGQDJ01. Next base: position 2,198 of record JBGQDJ010000053.1, on the reverse strand, counting down.
TTATGGTCATTCCCGACAGGATTGTGCCCGGATCGGCAGTGAAGGTAATGGAAGAAGGAGCCGTAGAATTTGTTGGTGAATAAGATATTCCAGGATTCAATATTTTCTTGAATTCTGCACCCGCATTGTCCTTGTCTCGCTGGTAGAAAGCCAAGCTGCTAACATCGTTGTAAACATTCTGGGCATATCCGTAAACTTGATACTTGGTAGCACCATCTGGACTGATCAGTCCCAAAGGTGGAATACGGATATCTCCGACGCAGAAAAGCCAACCGTTCAGGAAGAAAATACCCCTTGAATTATCGTCAATCCCATTTAAGATATCCAACTCACTCATACCTGCCTGTCTGGCTGCTATATACAGTTTAACCTGATTATCCCAAGCATCTTTTTGAATCTGATTGATGAAGGCATCAAGTGAGTATTGTATTGGCAATGTTGCAAGATCTGCGACGCTCATTGGCGTGGCTAATACCTGAGACATAAAAGTGTCTGAAATAACCCAATCAAATCCTAGGCCTAGTGCCGTTTGGGCAGCATCGTAATAGTCTCTTTTATAGTACAAGTCGTAGACTAACTGTTCAGCAGATAGGAAATAACCAAATATATCCAGATAAGGACGAGCACTGGGAAGTGGTGCTTTTGCCAATGCCGTATCGAGAACCTGATCAGCAACATCAGTTAAACCATAGGTTAGTTTTACCCATGGTCTGACTTGCTCATACGTGGGGGGAGCGGCGTGGATATGTGTAGCAAAAACGCACTGGACAAGCAATAAAATGACAAGAGTGCAAATATGTTTATGGATATGACGATTGACTCGCTTCACTACTTTTGACATAATTTCACACCTCTTTCTGCCTTATACTTGCAACAGCTTGGCATTGGGAACAGTCGTTTCTTCCTAATGTGGCATGGGCGTATCGCCATGCGCCCCTACATGCCGTGATTCGCCGGGTTATCCTTGTCCATCGCCCATCTCACGGGGTTGTTGGCGATGTATTCGCGCGTCGCGGCCAATTCCCGGTCGTCGCGGATGACCCGTTCGAAATAATTGCGCTGCCATACCGGGCAACCGGGGTTGTCACGCAAATGGTTGATCCGTTTGGTAACGGCGGATTTGAATCGTGCAACAAACGACCCCAATGATTTCGGCCCCCGTAGGGGCGCACGGCGTGCGCCCTCATTGCCGTGCGCCCTTGTTTCGGCGGTCGTCTGTCCTAAATTTTCGAGGCGGACAGCGGATTCAGGGCGGACGCCGTCCGCCCCTACATGGTGATCGATGACTATGATCCCGTGAAAATGGTTCGGCATGACGATGAATCCATCCAATGTTATTTCGTTCCTGATCTCCCCCGACCGGAACCATTCTTCCCGGACAATTATTCCATATTCGTTCAATCTTACGACGTCGTCCGCCACATCACCGAACAGGCATTCCCGCCCGTTCGCTCAGACGGTGACGAAATATGCCCCGGCGTCCGCGTAATCGTATTCCGCCAGGCGGATGGATCGGTGGTTGTGGATGTCAGGGTTGAACATTACAATGGTTCACCGTAGGGGCGCACGGCGTGCGCCCTTCCTTCGACATCCCCCCCCAAAAAACAAAACCCCCATCATCATGCCGAAGATAGGGGTCTGGTGTTTGAGGTATTTCCTTCGGCGGACCGGCCGCCCGCATCGTTGCGGACCCGTGACTCTGCGCCCCCGTGTCGCCAAGGGTTTGCTCTTATCGAAAAATACTTGCTCTGCAAAAACTGATATTCAATTATAAAAGGGAAATTTAATGTGCTGGCATTGTTACTACCGAGAAAATGAGAAGTCAAGATTTTTATTATTAAGATAATGCGCCTACATCCCCGCATTGGGATATCCGTCGCGCTTTTCAATAGGGCAAGGGCATGTGAAGATAAGCGGCTTCGGGAATTTTAGACAACCACCTCCGCCTTCACCCTAGTAATTCCCGCGTCCTTTGCGACTTTCTCTAAAAAAATGAAAAAACGCCAAAAATTAACATTATTGAGATAAGAAATAAATATTTTATATACATAACCTGATGATTTAGCAGCAAATGATTGTTCTCAGGACCACCATGCCTCGTGAAAAATGTTGCACCCCTGGATTATATATAGAGTGAGGAGGGAATATCCGTGAATCTGTAAATCCTTGCCTATCAAACAGGGTTGCTTTTGTTATTG
>JBGQDJ010000052.1:0-10568 GCA_041495805.1 Geobacteraceae bacterium | reverse complement strand
GTTGATTTCATCAAGCAATTTCAAAACCTGATCATGAGTCAAAACCGCGTAGGCTTGTGCCTCCGGTAGGCCGGTATGCAGTATGATCCACTGTTCCTCTACCAGCGCGAAAAGCTCGGCGTTGTTGGCTAATTGATCGTTTAACCTGGCGCTCAGTTCCTCGATCTTCGAGATCATGGAAAAGAACAGCGTCGGGCTCTGGGAACACTCGCTGGGCGCAGGCGTAGCGGCAAATATCATCTCCCGACGGCTGAAACTGCCCGAATGCGAAGAGATATCAACCGCTGCGCTGCTCCATGATATCGGCAAGGTGATTATCCGGCTGAATTTCGGCGATGATTACCGGCTTCTTATGGCGCTGACCGAGGAGAAGGACATTTCCATGCTCGAAGCTGAAAGGGAGCTGCTCGGCACTGACCATACCGAGGTCGGCGCATGGCTGGCAAAAAGCTGGTTCCTCCCCGATAAATTGATCGAGCCGATTGCCTGCCATCATGATATCGGAAAATCGCAAGAGCATCAGATCAAGACGAGCGTGGTCCATTTTGCCGACGTCCTCATCAAGGCAAGCGCCTTCGGATTCAGCGGCGATGATTTCGTGCCCAATATCCATCCCGTTGCCTGGGAAAAGCTGGGGATGAACGACTCCCTTCTCGCGGAGATCGTGGAAGAGCTGGAAGACAAGCTGGTGGACACGAAAAACTTCAGCCTGGAGATGCAGACATTTGATGAAGAATAAACTGCGCATTGCTGTAGTCACCACTGACCACTCTCTGGCCGGCGCTCTGGAAATTCGCCTGCAGAGCAAGGGGTACCAGGTCCTCTCACTTACGAAACTCTCCAGCGTTCTCGGTTTTGTCTATTCCGATCCTCCCGACATAGTCATCATGGATCTTACCATACCGGGCGACGCGACAAGCTCCATTATCCGCAATCTTAAAAGTGACAGTTATTTCAGCACCATCCCCATATTGGGACTTGTAAGCGGGGCTGAAGCGGACTCCTTTGCATGGGAGGATTGCCTCCTGGATGATTTTGTATTCGTGCCGATCAAATATACGGAGCTCTTTTTCCGCATCACCATCTCCATCCAGAGAATACAGAGGGTCCTGGATAACAACCCACTTACCCGTCTGCCCGGCAACACCTCGATCCAGCGCGCTGTGGAGAATGCCCTGGGCAAGCCGATGGCGGTCTGCTATATCGACATCAACCATTTCAAGCCCTACAACGATGTCTACGGCTTTTCCCACGGCGATGAGGTGCTCCGCATGCTTGCAAGGCTCATGTGCAATGCGGTAAAGGAATCAGGCGGAGGATTCTCAGGGCATATAGGAGGAGACGATTTTGTCTTCATTGTTCCGATTGCCAGGGCAGAGCCCGTATGCAAGACCATCATCGCGCACTTCAATGCAATAGCCGCCGACCTGTTTGAGGAGACGGAAAAATCCAACGGCTATTACATAAGCACGAACCGTCAGGGAGAGGAGGAAAAATTCCCCCTTCTGTCCATTGCCATCGGTGTGCTCCCCACCGATGCGCCGAAGCTGAACCATTACGGCAAAGTGGCGGAAGTGGCGGCGGAATTGAAAAAATACGCCAAAAAGTCGAGCGAGAGCTGCTACGTGGTTGACAAGCGCAAAGAGTAACGATGAACAGTAAATATTGTTTAGAAAGGGCGGGAAATAAATAATGATATTCATTTTCATTGTATGTGGTATAATGAAACCGGAGATTAAATATACCGAGATTCAGTGAGAAAGAAGGTGTTACCATGTTAAAAGGAGAAAGAGTAAGAAGCTTCGTGTCGATTATAGACAGGGCATTGGCCAACGATTTTGAATGCAACTGTGAAAAACATCGGACTGATGTTAAGTAAGATGAGGGATGGGTTTGTAGTTCGGCTATGAGAAACGTTGATTGGGCGTGGAAGAGTTGACTTCTTGAGCGTCCGGATTTTGAGTCGGAAAATAGAGGACCTGAACGATTGAAAGACCCTGTACAAGTTGCAGGGTCTTTTCTTGTCATGGAGCGAAGAGGAGTCTCATCGGGACCATGTCGGATGTAATGAAACCATGCCTCCTGTAGAACCTTTGCGCCGATGCGTTGGAAGCATCGGTCAATAGAGTTATTCGAAGACATCCGGCCGATTCTGCAAATGCGACTGCTCCCTTAAGAAGCATGGACCCAACTCCCTTGCGCCGGCAGTCGGGACGCACTACCATATCTTCCAGGATCGCAACCCGCCCCCCCAGGGCGGTGCTCACGGTAAAGAGGAGATTGACCATGCCGATAACGGATTGGCCGTCACGAAGCGCCAAAATCCGGCCGCACTCAGGAAAATCGATGATCTGCCGCAGTCCCAACGTCTGCAATTCGCTGTCCGGCCTAAATTCGGCTTCCTGGTCAAAAAGTAGAGCCAACAATTCGCACAATTGCGGGATATCCTCGACCGTTGCCTGGCTGATTTCCATATCATTTTCCCCCCATGCTCTGAATATCATATCTGGCTGTGCAGCGCAAATTGTTTCCAACCGGGTATGGGGAGAGAGTGTAGTCAAATAGAGCAGGCTGGAAAGGAAGTTTATCGTTGTTTCCCCTCTGCATAAACAAGGGGCAATCTGTATTCATCTGCCCAAATAGTAAACATCCTAAAAACAGTAATCCACCTGTGCGGCCCGATATCGCTGTTCCCAGCATAACCGGCGCCATGGCCGAATTGTTGCATAAAAGTTTATTAATATGAAAAATGGGAAGATATCTACGTCGTCAATCATCCGAAACACGGAGTAACCATGAATTTTCACCATGCCAACGACTTAAATTCAGACGATCCGTTCAAGTTGCCGACCGGGTCCGAAATCAGCAGAAAACCTTCCGGACAGTATGTGTTGAAAATCTGGGGCAGATTCCCTCCTGACTGGCTGGGCAACATATCTTCCGGGATTTCAAAAAACCGCATCAGCATAATCAGCGGAAGCGCAAAAAAGGTCAACAACGTCTGGCAGGCCGTGTTTGAGTTAGAGAAAACCCCCACGGCCCCTGATCCGGAAAAAATAGATTACCTTGGACTTGCTCTGGAAACCCCAGACCGGGGTAGATCGACGGCCATCTCCCTGGATAAATATATCCTTGACGAAGACCCGCTTCATCATGACGGCGCCCTCTACCTGGAGGTCAATGCCCATGATCAACTTGGGTTCCTGGGCGCGATGCTCAACTGTTTCGCCTTTTATGCCCTCTTTCCTGAAACGGTAATTATTGAAACGGTTAAGGGGATGATATTTGACCGCTTCTGGATCAAGGGAGTGGGTGGGTGTTTCCCTTCGCCAATGATGGTCAATACCCTCAGGCGCAAACTGGAGGGATTTTTGCGCTGAAGTTGATGTCTCTCCCGGTTTAAGCGGTTACGAGACTTGCCGCAAGAGAGGGCATAATGGAAGAACATCTGCTTGAAGGTGCCTTCGAAAAGGATGTGTACAAAATATATCGTGACGCTTATGCCAAATGCAAATACTATGAGCACATCTTTCACGGAATGCTGCAAGGGATTTCGATTGGGTCTGGAATGCAAGATTGAAAGTCGATGCTTGAAGATGAGAAGTTGCAATCCTGAACACGCTGAATCTCGCTGACTCCCCTGAATCTTGGATCAATGGAGACCATTGCCGTTAAAAAAGAGCACATTGTCCCCGGCAAAGGTAACATTGATTGATTTCTTCTCATCCCCCCACTCGCAGTTCCTCACCCCCATCACATCACTGCATTTACCCGGCGAACCGATGATCCCGACCACCTCGTTGTAGGCCATCCCCAGCTTCAGCTTGTCGTAGTTTTCCATGGTAAGCTTACTGCAGCCGGCGATAAGGAGCAGAATCAACGTGACAACTGCAAGACGGATTTTCATATATTCACCTATGGGAACCCAATAGCGCCGGAAAAGCCCGCTGATGCCGGCTTTGTCATGGGCGGTTGATGAGTTGCGGGATCACTCTCCCTTGTCCTCTATCCTGGGGAAAAGAGCCTCTGCCTTGACGATTGCGGTCCCCGGCTTCAGTCCCCCCCAAGCAAGTCCGGCCTCCGTTGGGGCTTCTGCACACCCCAGGTAGCCGAGTGCCTTGACTGCTGTTTTCGGCATGAAGGCGGAAAGGAGGAAATAGACGATGCGCTGGGACTCCAGAAGAGAATACATGACCGTGGCGAGACGCCCGCTCTGCGCCGGATCTTTGGCCAATGACCAGGGGGCGGTCTCGTCGATGTACTTGTTGCCGGCGGAGACCACCTCCCAGATGCTCTGCAGTGCCTTGCTGAAGGCCAGGTCTTCCATGTTGGTCTCGACCTGGGCCACCATCGCCTCTGTTTTTGCACGGTAAGCAAGGTCGATCACCGCCATCTCCTCCGGCTCCCGGAGCTGACCGTCGAAATACTTGTTGATCATGGCGGTGGAGCGGTTCAGGAGGTTTCCAAGATCGTTTGCCAGGTCGGAGTTTATACGGTTGACAAGGGCCGCTTGGGAGAAGTCTCCGTCAAGGCCGAATGGGACCTCGCGCAGGAGGAAGTAGCGGACCGCATCCACCCCGTATCTGTCGATCAGCATGTTGGGCTCGACCACGTTCTGCAGGCTCTTGCTCATCTTCTGTCCCTCGACGGTCCACCAGCCGTGGGCGAATACCTTTTTCGGGAGCGGCAGACCGGCGGCCATCAGAAATGTGGGCCAGTAGACCGTGTGGAAGCGGAGAATGTCCTTGCCGATGAGATGGACATCCGCCGGCCAGAATCTGCCGTAGTTTCCGTCTTCGTCGGGATAGCCGAGCGCGGTTATATAGTTGGCCAGGGCATCGAACCATACATATATGACATGGGATTCGTTTTTTGGGACGGGGATCCCCCAGTTGAACGTGGTGCGCGACACGGAGAGATCCCGCAGTCCCTCCTTTACGAACGATATGATCTCGTTGCGCCGCGACTTGGGCTGGATGAACTCGGGGTTTGCCTCGATGTGGGCGAGAAGCTGTTCCTGGTATTTGCTCATGCGGAAGAAATACGACTCTTCCTTCAGTTTTTCGGTGGAACGGTTGCAGTCAGGGCAATTCCCGTCGAGGAGCTGGGTCTCGGTCCAGAAGGTCTCGCAGGGGGTGCAGTACCAGTCTTCGTATTGCCCGAGATAGATATCCCCCTTGGCCAGCACGTTTTCGAAGAAGTGGGAGACCCCTTTTTTATGCCGTTCCTGGGTGGTGCGGATGAAGTCGCTGGGGGCTATGTCGAGCTTTTCCCAGAGCGCCTGGAAGCGCTTCACTACCCGGTCGGCCAGTTCCAGCGGAGTTTCCCCGGCGGCGTTGGCGGTCTTTTCCACCTTCTGGCCATGCTCGTCCGTACCGGTCAGGAAAAAGACCTCGTACCCCATTATCCGCTTGTAGCGGGCCAGGACGTCGGCTGCCAGGGTGGTATAGGCATGGCCGATGTGGGGAACATCATTGACATAGTAGATGGGAGTGGTGACGTAAAAGGTGCGGCTCATCTTTTCTCCTTTTTATCCTTGTCCCTGGGTTCCGAACGGCGCTCCCGCTGGGGCTTGCCGCTTGCGGCGGGAGAATCCTTCGGCGCTTTTTTCAAACGTTCCGAGATATTCTCCGGTTTAATATCCTCTCCCTTGATGACAACTTCCTGATTGTCGTCGGTTTTTACTGTCACGGTGCCGTTAAGGACATTCAGCTTTATCACTTCCCCGTCAACACCGCAGCACTGCACTCGCTTGCCGCATTTGGGAAGGCACTTTCTGAGAGAGCAGTATGTCTCGTATTCATACCCCAGGCAACAGAGGAGCCTGCCGCATTGGCCTGAAATCTTGGTGGGGTTGAGCGCAAGATTCTGCTCCTTGGCCATTTTGACCGAAACCGGCTCGAAGTCGCGCAGGAAGGAGGAGCAGCACAATTCCCTTCCGCAGATGCCGATTCCACCCACCATCTTTGCCTCGTCCCGCACACCGATCTGTCGCATCTCGATCCTGGTGCGAAAGGCGTGGGCAAGGTCCTTGACCAGTTCCCGGAAATCGACCCTGCCATCGGCGGTGAAATAGAAGACAGCCTTGCTGCCGTCGAATATGTATTCGACACGTATCAGCTTCATCTCCATGCCCCGTTCCTTGATCTTGGCCAGGCAGAAGTCAAATGCGTCCTTTTCCCGTGAGGCGTTACGGTCTCCGGCTTCAAGGTCTTCCGGAAGAGCCTTCCTCATGATTGTTTTCAAACTTTCCTGTACTTCCGATTCGGTGTATTCCCTTGGAGCGACCACCACAGCGGCGATGCTTCTCCCCCTTTCGGTTTCGACGATCACCTTGTCGCCGGGAAGGAGTTCGAGGCTGCCGGAATTAAAATCGTACAGCTTGCCGGCGGTGTTGAATTGTAATTTTACGACTTTTATCAAAAGTTCCTCCATACAGTTGAACAGATGCCAGTTTCCCGGCCACCCTACACTGTTCAACTGTTTAACTGTTTAACTGATTCTCCGCAAGTCTCATGAACAGCACTTCCAACGCAAGCCTGGTATTGACATTGCACGAGATGGCGGCCCGGGTATCGGTTACGTGACCGATCCTCTCCATAATCTCATTTCCGGAGAATTGTGCGGCCTCACGCTCGACCAGGGAGAGCAGGTCGGTATTGACGACCCGGCTGTCGCCGCAACGCATTAGCAGGGCGTCACGCAGGAAAGTGGTCAGTAGTCCCAGCAGTTCCAGGGCATGTTCCTTGTCCCCCGCCAGCTCTTCGGCCATGGCAAAGAGGGGGGTGATCTCGCCCAGAGAGAGGGAGCCGACCATCTCCAGAAAGCTCTTCCGCTCGACCAGGGCGGATTCTTCTCCTATCTCGATTGCTTTTCCCATGCTGCCGCCGGCCAGTGACGCGACAATGCGGGCGGCTTCCGGTGCAGTTCCCCTTTCCCGGAGAATGGATTCGATGGCTGCCTCGGGCAATGCGGCGAAATGGAGGCGCTGGCAGCGGGAGAGGACAGTTGGAAGAACGCCGTCGGGGTTGGCGGTGATCAGGATCAGCAGGGCGTTCCCGGGCGGTTCCTCCAGAGTCTTGAGCAGAGCGTTGCCGGCAGCGGGGTTGAGCCTGTCCGCTCCATCGATTATGCAGGCCTTTTTCGTCGCTTCGAAAGGACGAAAGGAGAGCGCCCTTTGCAGCTCCCTGATCTGGTCGATCTTGATAAATGCGCCGTCAGGCTCTACCAGATGCAGGTCGGGATGCTGGCCCATGGAAATCTTGCGGCATGAAGGGCAATGACCGCACCCCTCTGTTCCACCGCAGAATACCGCCTCGATAACGGCAAGGGCAGTCATTTTTTTGCCGCACCCTTCAATTCCATCAAAGAGATAGGCATGTGCGATCTTGCCGGTCGCCAACGAACGGCTGAGAAGGGCGATGCAGTTGTCCTGTCCCAGTATGCCGGTGAAGGGCATTGTGTAACTCCTTTTTAGCGGGAAGCGGGTAGCGTATAGCGATTAGTCTAAACACCGCTCGCTAAACGCTATACGCTATACGCTAAACGCTAGCCTCTCAAAAATGGCGGCGGTTATTGCCTCCTCGGTGTCTCTTATCCCCGCTGCCGCGTCGATTATTACGAACCTTTGCGGCTCCTGTCGCGCAAGTTCCAGATAACCGTTGCGCACCCTTTGATGGAACTGGATCGATTCCAGTTCGAAGCGCTCCTCCCGCGCCCCGGTCGCGCCGTTGATCCGAGACATGGCCCGACTGAGTCCTGTTTCGGCCGGGCAGTCGAGAAGGAGGGTCATGTGGGGGCGGATGCCGGCAGTTGCCAGGGTGTTGAGCTGATTGATGATCGCAAGATCAAGCTCCCTGCCATATCCCTGGTAGGCGATGGTGGCGTCGGTGAAGCGGTCGCAGATCACTATCCTGCCGGCTTCGAGGGCTGGAGCAACCACTTCGCTCACATGCTGGGCTCGCGCCGCCGCATAGAGGAAGAGTTCGGCCAGAGGCACAATGGCGCGGTTGTCCGCGTCAAGGAGAATATTCCGGACCTGATCGGCAATGGGGCACCCGCCCGGCTCCCTGGTGATCGTCACCTGATGGCCGAGTGCTTCCAGCCGGCGGGCCAGGAGCTGCAACTGGGTGGTTTTGCCGCACCCTTCAATTCCTTCGAAAGTGATGAAACAGGTCACGAAGCTGCTCCGTAAGCTCTTTAAAAAGGTAGATTATATGGGAGGGTTGGTAATTAATCAAGACAAAATCCTGTCAAATAAGCATAGCTGTTGATATACTCAGTCCATTTGGCTATACTAAATAAATTTCACTGAATATTAAGCGAATTAACAGGCCTGATTATGGATGATACCAACAATGATATGCACCGCGAGCTGGAAATCGCAATCGGCTACATATTCACCGATCGCAGTCTGCTGTTCCAGGCCCTGACCCACCGCTCTTATGTCAATGAGGCCGCGGACAAGGCAGTCAAAGACAATGAAAGGCTGGAATTTTTCGGCGATGCCGTGATCGATTTTTATTTAAGTGATCAGCTTTACAAGCGGTTTCCCGAAAGCAGGGAAGGGGAACTGACGAGGATCAGGGCTTCCCTGGTGGATGAAGAGAGCCTGGCGCGGCTTGCAGAACGGCTTGATCTCGGCCGATTCCTGAAGCTGGGCCGGGGAGAAGAAAAGAGCGGAGGGAGGGGTAAGAAATCGATCCTTGCCGACGCTTATGAAGCGCTGGTGGCGGCAGTTTACCTGGACGGCGGTGCAGGGGCGGTCCAGGCACTTGTAGAGGTCCATTTCGTGCCACTGATGGAGATGCATGCCGGCGGGATGCTTTCCAGGGATTATAAGTCGGAATTTCAGGAGCTGACCCAGGCACTTCGGGGCGAAACGCCGAGATATCTGCTGAAAGATACTTCCGGACCTGACCACGACCGGGTTTTCAAGGTTGAGGCCCTGGTCGGCGGGGAGCGCTTCGGAGAGGGGGCCGGCCGCAGCAAGAAGGAGGCTGAGCAGGCCGCGGCCCATGAGGGGATTGCCCGTCTCAAAACGCTTGCCGTGAGCGGGGATTGATGAGGCCCTTGATCGTCCCATTTTTTTTATCCCACCAGGGATGCCCGCATCAATGCGTTTTCTGCAACCAGGTAAAGATTTCCGGAGGGAGGGAAAAACTCCCTTCCGGGGTCGAGATTCTTGCCAGGATTGCCGACTTTCGTGCATCCGCCGGGTCTGAAGCTGTTGAAGTCGCATTCTACGGAGGGACCTTCACCAATCTCCCCGGAGTGGAGCAAGAGAGGCTCCTTCTCCCGCTGCAACCCCTCCTCGCCTCGGGAGAAGTCATATCCGTCAGGCTTTCCACCCGACCCGATGCGGTTGATCCCGGGATCGCGGGATTTCTCGCAAGGATGGGAGTTGGGACAGTAGAACTGGGAGTCCAGTCCATGGACGATGAAGTCCTGGCACTGTCCGGTCGCGGCCATAAAGCGGCCTGCACGATCGAGGCCTGCCGCGCCTTGCGGAGAGCGGGAATGACGCTGGGAATGCAGCTGATGCCCGGACTGCCCGGTGACACGGGAGAAAAGTCGCTGGCGTCCCTGGACAGTGTCCTGGCTCTTCATCCCGATTTCCTGCGTATCTACCCCACCCTGGTGATTGCCGGGACAAGGCTTGAGGAGCTTTACAGGAGCGGCGGCTATACTCCGCTTTCCCTTGCCGAAGCGGTCAGCCTCTGCAAGGTCATGCTGCACAGGTCACTTGCGGAGAGAGTAAGGGTGGTGCGCATCGGCCTGCAACCGACCGCTGAACTGGAAGCAGACGGCGTCATTCTGGCAGGGCCGTATCATCCCGCATTCAGGCAACTGGTGGAATCCGAACTCTGTTATGACCTGCTCAGCAAGCTGTCAAGCGGAATCCGCACCGATTCGCCGGTCACGGTTTTCTGCGCTCCAACCAGGGTATCCGACGTCACCGGGCAAAAACGGGACAATATAAAACGACTTCACCGCGAGCAGGGGGTAAAGATTGCCTCAGTCAAGGTCGACCCGGCCCTGTCGCACCTGGAAATCGTGATCGATTCCGGAGAGGGAATAATGAGAGGAGACATTTTGCGTGATCTGGAATATAAGAGAGGAGCACTTTTGTGACTGATAAAACGTTCCGGTCCGGCTTTGTGTCGATCATCGGCCGCCCAAACGTGGGCAAATCGACCCTGTTGAACCGCATACTCGGGGAGAAGATCGTCATCACCTCGGACAAGCCGCAGACCACCCGAAACCGCATCAAGGGGATCCACAACATCCCCGACGGGCAGATCATTTTTATCGACACCCCTGGCATTCACCGGGCGACCTCCCTTCTCAACAGGTATATGGTCGATGAGGCGCAGGCATCCATAAGAGAGGTGGACCTGGTGCTCTTCCTGACGGAGGCCGATTCAGCGGAACAGAGACGGGAAGCGCAGATACTCGAACTTCTTGCCGCGGCCAGGGCGCCGGTTATCCTGGTTCTGAACAAGATCGACCTGGTGGCGAAAGAGACCCTGCTGGAGAGGATCTCCGCCTTTGCCGCGCTCTATCCG
>JBGQDJ010000051.1:0-10577 GCA_041495805.1 Geobacteraceae bacterium | reverse complement strand
GAAGACCTGGAAAATTATGTCAGGTTCAATCCGCAGATCGCCGGGATAATGCTCATCAACCCGGACAACCCGACCGGCATGGTCTATCCCGCGGAGACCCTGGAGCGGATCGTAGCCATAGCCCGCAAATACGACCAGTTCATCATCGCCGACGAGGTCTACAACCATATTCTCTATAACGGCCAGAAAACCGTCCCAATATCCGACCTGATCGGCAACGTCCCGGCCATCGCCATGAAAGGCATTTCCAAGGAATTCCCATGGCCCGGCTCACGCTGTGGCTGGATCGAGGTCTACAACTACGGGAAGGACAGCCGCTTCGACAGGTACATCAATACCATTCTCACCGCCAAGATGAACGAGGTATGCTCCACCACCCTCCCCCAGAAGACGATCCCTGCGATCATGTCCCATCCCGAGTACAAGCGGTATCTTGGTGAGCGGATCTGCCGCTATGAACAGATGAGCAATATAACTTACAACCATCTTAAAAAAGTGCCGGGGTTGATGGTTAACAGGACCAACGGCGCTTTTTACATGGCGGTAGCCTTCCGGGAAGGTCTGCTCAATCACACACATCGCCTTCCCATCGACAACCCGGAGGTGAAGGAACTGGTGGAAGGGCTTGTCAACGCCCCCGGTGTTTCAGCGGACAAACGTTTCGTCTATTACATCCTGGCCAATACCGGGATCTGTGTGGTGCCTCTCTCGTCGTTCTCCACCCCGCTACAGGGTTTCAGGGTGACTTTGCTGGAAAAGGACATGACAGAGTGCGAGCGGGTTTACAGGACACTGACGGAAAAGATAGGGGAGTACCTCAATTCCTGATCTGGTTTTCCATCGACGTGCGAAGCCCCTTTTTCTGTGAAAGAGTTTTTTTGTGGCGCACTAGATTAAAGTATGATTAAAGTATAGCGATTAATCTCCGATGAGTTTATTATTAACAAAAAAATAACAGAATAGAGAAGCCATGTTGACGACAAAGGCAAACCCGGGGTGACCCGGGGACGCAAAGCCACGGGTCCGCTGGAGCGGGCAGCCGGGCCACCGAAGAAAATCCTCTTAACTCCACCCGTCTTCGGTATCGAGGCGGGTTTTTTATTACCTTGAGAACGGCAACAAATTTATATGTGTAAAGGGGAGGTCGGATGTTTCGCAATGCAATTCTTATGACAGTCCCTCTGCTTCTGCTGTTCTTCATTCTCGCTGAGGCGGGAACGGCGCCGCTTCGGGTCGGGGGACGATGTGAATACGCGCGCTACAGTGGAGAGGCAAGGATAATCTCCATTGTGGAGAAAAACGAAGACCGCTATGAGGTGAAATTTCTGTTTACTCCGCGTACACAGATAAAAGCGCAGCCACCGCTGTTGCTTACGGAAAAACGGGAATTCCTGATGCTGATTGACAATTCCATATACCCGAACAAGGCTTATCTAAAGCTGAACAGTATAGTAGCCGATAAGGTGTTTGATTGTAACATTAAGGTGATCATCAAGGGGGCCTGCACTCCGAGACTTTTTGAATTTCCCTCAATGAGAACTGTAAATGATTGAATCGTGAATTGTTAAGGAGGAAATAATGAAGCGCAAGGCATTGGTCTTTGCCACAACTTTTTTTTTATTCCTGAGCGTCTGCGGGAATGTCTGGTCCGATGTGGTCGATTACAATGGCTCTATAATGCGTCCCGACCACGATACGTTGCGCCAGTGGATATCGGATTATGAAAAAGCGCCGAAAGCACCGTTGGACGAGACAATCAAGTCGAGGATTTCCGTGATGCAGGCAGAGGGTGTTACGTCCTCTATGAGTCTTTTGAGTCATATCCCCTACTTGGGAGCCGATCGGAATCAGGGGAGTTGCGGCAACTGCTGGGTCTGGGCAGGGACCGGACTTATGGAGATCGCCCACAGCGTTCAAAACAGTGAGAATGCCCGGCTTTCCATCCAATACCTCAATTCATGCAAGAGCGATGAGTTCGCCTGCAATGGAGGGAATCTGTCTGAATTTGCAAGCTGGTATCGGGGCGAGGGCCTCGCAATCCCCTGGTCAAATACGAATGCATCTTATGCCGACGGATCGGGTCCAAACTCAAGCAGCATTGCCTGCGGCACCATAAGCTCCTCTCCGAATTATCCCCTTTCCGCCTTTACGGCACAGACCATCGTCACCACAGGCTCGACCACCCAGGCCCAGGCGATTTCAAACATAAAAAATGTGCTGAACCAGAACAAAGGTGTCTGGTTTGCCTTCTGGCTGGCAAACGGCACGGACTGGAACGCCTTTTATAATTTCTGGGGCAATTCGGCTGAGTCGGCATTATGGAATCCGGATAACTATTGTGGACATAACTGGAATGACAGCAGTGGCGGCGGGCACGCGGTAATAGTCGTCGGCTATAATGACGATGATCCGAATCCGGAGAATCAATACTGGACGGTTCTGAACAGTTGGGGGACGACTACCGGACGAACAACCGGACTTTTCAGGATGAAGATGAACATGAATTACGGTTGCGTGTTGCACGATACCGACGGGGATTTTACCAATAATCAGTTCCAGACCATAGGCATCAGTTACGGTGCCGTTCCTCCTTCTGTAAGCACCAACTATCCTGCTGACAACGCCATGGATGTCGCCACGGGCACGACAATTACCGTCACCTTCAGCAAGGCCATGAATGCAGACACAATAAAGAACACAAGCTTTTACCTGAACAATGGCGCCACAGGTTCCGTGAGCTACAATCCGGCGACCAATACAGCTACCTTAACGCCGTCGACAAGCCTTGCGACCTATACTGTCTATACTGCCACCGTCACCACCGATGCGACGGATGCGGCAGGGATTCATATGGCAGCGGCGAAAACCTGGAACTTCACCACCGGCGATGGGACAAACCTGGTTGTAAACGGCGGCTTCGAAAGCGATCTGACCGGCTGGACGACGGTACAGGTATCAGGCTCATCGGGCACATGGACCACGGTCAGCTCCGGATCATATCCCAGCACCTCACCCCACGGCGGCACGAAGCTGGCCCGATTTAATTCATATATTGCTTCCAGCGGGGCACAGACTCGCCTCTACCAGACCACAGGCTTTCCGATTCCCTCATCTGCCGTAGCCAGCTCCCTGAGCTTCTGGATGGCTCATGATTCCGGGTACACTGCCGACGCAGACCAGTTGCAGGTACAGGTATCGACGGACGGGAGCACCTGGAGCAATGTGGGGAGCCCGGTGATGCGCAACGACGGAACGACCGGCTGGTCCCAGGTCACCCTTGACCTGAGCGCCTACAAGGGGGAGTCCAATGTAAGGATCGGCTTCCTCGGCATAAGTTACTGGGGAAACGACATATACCTCGACGACGTGAAGGCAACGGCCACTCTTACTCTGACGATGAATTTCGCCGGCAGCGGGAGCGGCACGGTCACGATCAACCCCTTGAGCATCTCCAGCAACGTGAACTGCTCTAACCAGATCGTTGGCGGCACGGCGCTTACCCTCCATTCCGCGCCTGGAGATAATTCCATCTTCAGTGGCTGGTCCGGGGACTGTAGCGGTGTCGGCGACTGCCCCCTGACCATGAATGCCGACAAAAACGTCACAACTACGTTCACCTCAATCTCTTTAGCTTCCGTCCATATTGTCGGCGGCAGTTACTTCGACTCACTACAGCTTGCATATATTGCAGCCGCTTCCAGTTGCTTAATACAGGTCAAGGCGGTTGAACTATCGACCTTGGACTTCACACTCAACAGTGGCAAGACCGTTACATTGGAAGGAGGGTATGACAGCACTTATTCGATAAACAACGATTACACCACAATGAAAGGGATACTTACCTTGGGGACCGGGTCTCTGACCCTGGAGAACCTGATAATCAAATAACAGGCCTGAGTCGAGTCTGATGAAGAAGAAGGGCACGCGGAAACGCGGGGCTCTTTTTTTTGTGGCGCTTTCTGAATAAAATATTGAGTTTAATCCCCGATGAGTTTATTATTAACAAAACAATAACAAAATAGAGAATCAATTTTAACGAAAAAGGCAAACCCGGGGCGACCCGGGGACGCAAAGCCACGGGTCCGCTGGAGCGGACAGCCGGGCTACCGAAGAAAATTCCTCTTTCAAACCTCCGTCTTCGGTATCAAGGCGGGGGTTTTTTTATTGATATAGTAGTCAAGAACGCGACAGGAATACCGATACGGGTTACTAGGGCCGAATTTGCGAACTGCGAGGAGAATCCCGCAAGGAATGGCCCGAGGAAGGGAGCAAGATATGAAGATTAATTGGCCTGGGGCCGCTATGGTCCTTATATTGACATTATTGCAGTTTGCATTGCTGCCTTTCCCGGCTATTGCCCAGGAGTATGAAACGGGTGCTCCCGCCCCTATGAATCCGGAGTTCGTAAACTACATAAACAGCAAAGGGCTGCAAAAGAGCCTGCAAGCGGCGGTCACAGGGGATGAGCACGCATTCGGCTATATCCCGGAGCCGATCGACATGTCTTACCTTAAAGGACAGCAGGCCAACCATCCCTTGGCCCTGCAAGCTGTGGCACTACCGGCCAGGTTTGATCTGCGTGACCTGGGAAAAGTTACTCCCGTCAGAAATCAGGGGAGCTGCGGCGCTTGCTGGTCGTTTGCGACCATGGGGTCGGTCGAGTCGAATCTCCTTCCTGGAGAAACATGGGATTTTTCCGAGAACAATCTCAAAAATACCGCGGGATGGGATTGGGGGCATTGCGATGGCGGCAACACGACAATGGGGACGGCCTACCTTGCACGGTGGGGCGGGCCGGTCAAGGAAAGCGACGACCCGTATAATACATCATCAGGTGTATCACTGGGCGGACTCACAGTGCAGAAGCACATCCAGGATGTTGTATTCATACCGGGACGGGTAGGTTCGCTGGATAACGACAACATCAAGCAGGCGCTCATGAATTACGGCGGCATATACACTTCATATTACCATAACGACACATACTACAAAACGTCCACGCACAGTTATTATTACAGCGGAACTTCTTCGTCCAATCATGCGGTAACGATTGTCGGCTGGGATGACAATTTTCCAAGCACGAACTTTACCGGTTCCCCAACCGGGAACGGAGCCTTTATCATCAAGAACTCCTGGGGCGCCGGGTGGGGGGAGAGCGGTTACTTTTATATTTCTTATTACGATGCGAAAATGGGCATGGACGGCAGTTATCTCTTCAGACAGGCCGAATCACCGGCAATCTTCAGCCGAATCTATCAGTACGACCCCCTTGGCGCAACATCTCATTACGGATATAATTCAAATACAGGCTGGTTTGCCAACGTATTCACCGCTGCGGCTAATGAAAACCTGGCCGCGGTCGGCTTCTACACTGGGGCGTTTAATTCTTCCTACGAGATATATATCTATACTAATGTCGGTGCAAACCCCACAACCGGAACCATGTCTGGCAGCACGACCGGTACTATTGCCGAGGCGGGATATCATACCGTGCAGCTCGCATCTCCAATACCACTGACGACTGGTCTGAAGTTTTCGATAGTAGTCAAATTGACGACCCCCAATTATAATTCTCCGATCACCCTTGAATACCCCATAGGCGGCGTACTCAGCCCGACGGCGAGCCCCGGCCAGAGTTATACAAGCAGAACCGGCACAGGCTGGTCCGATATCACGACAATCTATAATGCAAATACTAATGTCTGCCTCAAGGGGTTCGCGTCCGCGGCGCCGACAGTCACTACCACCACGCCTGCCAGCGGCGCAACAGGTTTTGCGGTCAATGGACCAATAACGGCAACCTTCAGCGAGGCCATGAATCCCTCCACCATAAACGCCACCTCCTTTATCCTGAATAACGGCGTTTCCGGCATTGTAACTTACAATTCCGTGGCTTACACAGCTACGTTCACCCCCTCAGCGGATCTGGCATATAATACCCTCTATACCGTTACAATTACATCCACTGTCAAGGACATTGACGGGAATCCCCTGGCGGTTGCGAAAACATGGAGCTTCACCACCGCTCAGCAGCCGACACTTTCAGTGGCTGTGAACGGCAACGGTTCCGTCAACAGCGCACCCGGCGGGATTGCGTGCACGACCGGCCCTTCCGGAAGCTGCTCGAACCTATTCACTCCCGGTGAAGCCGTCACTCTGATACCAGCCGGTATCATCAGCCCCACCCTTCTCTCTCATTTCGGTTCCTGGACGGGAATCTGCGACAGCGCCAATGGCGTCAATTGTACAGTTACCATGAATGCGAGTAAAAATTATACAGCTACATTCATCACCAACCAACCGGTACAAATCCCCGGCAGCAGCTACTACAACTCACTCCAGAATGCCTACATTGGGGGTGGGGGAAGCTGTACCATATTTGCCCAGGCTGTTGAGCTATCCGCATCCGATTTCATTCTCGACAGGGAGAAAAGCATTACGCTGGAGGGTGGTTACGACAGCGCCTATTCCGGTAAGATTGGTGGATTTACCACGTTGGACGGCGTTCTAACCATCGGAACCGGTTCCTTGACCGTGGAGAACCTGATAATCAAGTAAGCGACCGAGATAGATAGAAAAAGGGGCTCGTGGAAACACGGGCCCTTTTTTGTGCAAAAGTATTGAGATTTAGATCCGATAAGAATATTATTGACGGCGATATTACAAAATAGTAAACGATAATCTACAGAAACGGCTTGGTAAAAGCGTGAGAGCAGTGCTGCTTGGCCGTTAAAGACCTTGCAACCCGGTCCCATGAGATTTCCCCTTTTAGCCAATGTTTATGTCAGCGAGGCTGTTTAATTCTACAGATAAATGCGCGGAGTCGATTACATGAAGCATCCGATGCCTATGATCGCGTTCTTAGTTTTTGTATTGGGCATGTTTGTTACTCCCGGCGGTTCGCATGCCGCTGAAAAACCGGCCACTGTATGTCTGCCGGTGCCATTGATGGCCGACCCCCATGTCAATATGCATCGCGTGAAGGCCATCCTCCCAGCGGAGCGGCTGACGGCCGCGGTCACACAGACATCCACGATCACCATACATTATCTCGGGGCCGGTTCCGGTCAATTTGGCGACACCTGCGCAATCTGGCCTGCAGAGGCACAGGCTGCCTTCAGTTACGCGGCCGGCATCTGGCAGAGCAAGCTGATCTCGCCGGTCCCTATAGTAATAGACGCCTGCTGGGCTACCAACCTTCCCACCGGGGTGCTTGGCCACAGTGGTCCCCTGGGAATTTACAGTAACTTCCCAAATGCGCCCCAGCTAAACACGCAATATCCTGTTGCGCTTGCCAATTCTCTGGCCGGGACAGATCGAGCTCCAGGAACGTCCGACATGTATATCGCTTTCAGCAGCACCTTCAGCTGGTATAACGGCACTGACGGCAATACCCCTTCCAACAAGTACGACCTCTCTTCCGTGGTCCTCCATGAAATTGGCCACGGGCTCGGGTTTATCGGTTCCATGGAAGTCTCCGGCGGTAGCGGGAGCAGCGATGTTCCCCCATTTATTTATGACCGCTTTACCCAGAACGGCTCCGGACAGAGCCTTCTCAATTTTACCAACCCTTCTACGGCATTAGGAACACAACTAACCAGCAACAACCTCTATTTTAGCGGTAACAATGCAAATGCGGCCAACGGCGGCTCACCAGTCAAAATTTACGCACCTTCTCCCTGGGCGGATGGGAGTAGCTACTCCCATCTGGATGAGATATATAACGAGATCGATGATGGAGCCAATGCGCTCATGACCTTTTCGCTCTCATTAGGAGAATCTATTCACGATCCCGGCCCGGTCACCATGAGCATACTTCAGGACCTGGGGTGGAAGCTTGTATTTCCTCCTTTTCCGACACTTAGCGTCACGATTTCCGGAAACGGAAACGTCACCAGCGGCACTGGGGCGATTGACTGCGGTACCAACAATTCCGGTACCTGCGCGCCCCGGCTCGCCAACGGGAGCTCTCTTACCCTCACGGCCATGGGGATCAACAGCACAACCCTCCTCTCCCATTTCGACCGCTGGAGTGGAGAGTGTGACAGCACGAGCGGCGCCAATTGCACGGTTACCATGAATGCAGACATAAACATCACGGCCGGATTCATCACCAACGATCCGGTGCATATTCCGGGCGGCGCCTATTATACCTCTCTCCAGGCCGCCTACAACGGGACTATCGCAAGCAGCATGACTATCGAGGCTCAGGAGGTTGAACTCCCTCTCGCGGACTTCATCCTCAGTGGGAAGACGGTCGTGCTGAAGGGTGGCTATGATAGCGCCTATAACGTGAACAACGGCACCTATACCACGATGAAAGGCATCCTCGCCCTCCAGACCGGAACTCTGACGGTGGAGAATCTGATAATCAAATAGCCTGCCGAGATAGATGGAAAACGGGGCCCGTGGAAACGCTGGCTCTTTTTTTTGTAAAAAGGCTTGAATTTTAATCCCGACAAGTTTAGTATGAACAGAATAATTACAATATCGTATACCATATGTCACACCTGAATCCGGAATTCTCTTGCTCACAGTATTAAGAACATCTCAAAGAAGAGGTCATAAATGTCTTTACGGAGATTAATCACTTTCGCAACGGTTTATGCAGTTCTGCTTTCATCG
Organism: Geobacteraceae bacterium; assembly: GCA_041495805.1. Classification (GTDB taxonomy): domain Bacteria; phylum Desulfobacterota; class Desulfuromonadia; order Geobacterales; family Geobacteraceae; genus JBGQDJ01. The sequence continues at coordinate 1,952 of JBGQDJ010000051.1, read as the reverse complement.
TTTTCCCTCGCCTACGGGGCGACTTTTACCAGCAACGATGTGCCGAAGGCGATCCCTGACTTCGCTAACGGCGTTCCCGGCATGATCACCTCCACCCTGACGGTCCCGTCGGGTGCATGCTCCAGTGTCACCGACGTCAACGTAAGCGTCAATATAACCCACCCCTTCGTTCAGGACCTGGCAGTCAGCGTCACTCACAACGGAACTGGCAAGTCGGCAATTCTGTTCCAAGATTTCTGCACCATCGAAAACGACCTGATCACCACTTTCGACGATGAGGGGGCAGTTTCGATCCTCCAGTGCCCAAATAACGGCGTTTATCAACCGATAGAGCCGCTGAGCGTCTTTGACGGCATAGATCCGACCGGAACCTGGACACTTACCGTAACCGACCAGTCAAACCTGGACGCAGGAACCTTAAACAGCTGGGGGATATCCCTGACATGCGGCGGTTCGTCCCAACCGGTATCTATCCTCGGCGGCGGTTACTACATCTCTCTCCAGGCCGCCTACAATGCGCCGGGACCAAGCGGCATCACTATCCAGGCCCAGGCGGTTGATCTTGCCGCTCTTGGTTTCACGCTCAACAGCGGCAAGTCGGTTACATTGGAAGGTGGGTTCGACAGCGCTTTTTCCGTCAACAGCGGTGGCTATACCGTGCTGACCGGCGTCCTCACCATCCAGACCGGCTCCCTGACGGTGGAGAACCTGATAATAAAATAGCGGAAAGTAATCGCCAAAATAAAGGGACCCGTGGAAACGCGGGTCCTTTTTTTGTGACCTTTTTCCGGGACCTCCCCGTAGTTGTTGACAATTTATTTTATCTCTTTATTATAACCCGATAACTTGCCGCACTGTACTTTCGGGGGATGAAAACGGAGGTTTCGGATGATGGGGAGAATGGAAGAGAACTCTGGCAGGGACGGCTCTGGGCCCTCCGGGACAAGCGAGGCGGAACGCTTGCCGCAAGGGGGAAACAACAGAGTCCCGCTTGATGAGGGTGAGTTGTTATGCGCGCAGCATGCGCCATGTTTCGTCGTCGCCATCGGCGCCTCCGCCGGAGGCCATGAACCGCTGGAGCATATCTTCACCACACTCCCCGCCGACTGCAACCTATCCTTCGTGGTGGTCATGCATATCCCGGCCGAGGGGCCGTCCCTTCTCGCGGATATCATAAGGCGTTACACCTCCATGGAGGTCCTGACCGCCGAAGACGGCATGCCGCTTCGGCCCAACACGGTCCATGTGATCCCCCCCGGCGTTTTGCTGACGGTTAAAAAGGGGAGGCTCAGCTTTGACAGGGAAGAAAGCCATGTAACGACCCATCACCCTATAGACGTTTTTTTCACGTCGCTGGCCGCAGATTTCGGGAGGCATGCCATTGCCGTCGTCCTCTCCGGCTTCGGGCTGGACGGCAGCGAAGGGGTGAAGCGGTTAAGGGAAGGGGGAGGGATCGTCCTGGTCCAGGACCCGGCGACTGCCGTCAATCCCTCCATGCCCCGGAACGCCATCGCTACGGGTGCGGCGGACTTTGTCCTCCCCGCGGAAGATATCCCGGCAAAGATTGCCGAAATTGCCCGGGGTGAATGTAACCTCCCCCAAAGGGCTTGCCTGACCGCCACCATTGACGAGGAGCTGCAGGCTATTTTCGCAGTGGTCAAAGCGAGGACCGGCCATGACTTCAGCTCCTACAAGAGGAACACCGTTCTGCGGCGGATCGAGCGGCGGATGACGATAAACGAGTCGGGGGGGCTCAGGAAGTATATAACACTCCTGGAGGGAAACCCCCAGGAGGCCCAGGCCCTCTGCCAGGAGATACTGATCGGCGTGACCAGCTTCTTCCGCGACCCGGAGGCGTTCGAACACCTGCGCGGCGAGATTATCCCCCGTCTCTTCGCCGACCGGGACCCGAATGAGCCTGTGCGGATCTGGCACGCCTGCTGCGCCACCGG